>JAFMJN010000049.1 GCA_017853435.1 Planctomycetota bacterium
CGCCTCGAAGCCGTCGCCCGCATCGACCCCGATCTCCGTCCCGGCATCGTCGTCGTGCCGAAGGGGATCTGGCGTCGCAACTGCCCGTCGGGATTCGGCGCCAACGCCGTCATCCCGGAAACGGTGACACCGGCGACGGGCGGCGCGTCCTACAACGACGCTCGGGTCCGCTTGCGCCGCCTCGGTACCTGACGCCGGAAGTTGGTCGGCGCCCCCGTCGCGGGTGTAGGATGCGCGGCGAGGAGACCGTTCCATGCGCTTCGCCCTCGCTCTCGTCGCCGCCGCCGCGTTCGCTTCCGCACAAGTCGTTCCGTCGGGGCTCTACTTCCGCTTCAACGAAGGTTCGGGCGTTACGACGGCGAACGTCGCTCAGCCCGGAGTCGGTGGACTCAACGCGACGCTGACCGGACATACATTCGGCGCCGGACGATTCGGTGCGGGCCTCCTCGGGACGGGGACCTCCGCGCACTACACGTCGAACGGATGGACCACGAATCTCGTCGGCACGTCATGGACGATCGAGTTCTGGGTGAACCCGGCGCTCGTCACCACCACGATCTCCTATCTGATCGGCGACGTGACCTCCGGCGTCCGCGCGTTTTGGGGCGGCGTCGCGGGTGCCGGCAACATCATCATGCGCGGGACGAACGTGACCGACTGCACCATCCCGTCCTGCGTCGCCACGCCGAACGTGTGGTCGCATGTCGCCTTCGTCTACGACTACGCCGCGAACCCGAAAACGCTCACCGGCTACTGGAACGGCCTCCCGATCATCGTCTCGACGCAAACCGCCGTCATCGCCGCACCGGGCGGACCCTTCTACATCGGCAACTACTCCGCGACCGCGGCGGGACTGAACGGCGCGATGGACGAAGTGCGCCTCTGGCTCGTCGCGCGTACTCCCTCGGAAATCTCGGGCTCGTACAACACGGAGATCTTCCCGGAGAACATCTTCTCGGCGACGACCGGCGGCAACGGCACGGGCGATCTCACGCTTTCGCTGACCACGATCAGCCCGGCGGCCACCGAGGGCTACATCTTCCTCTCGCAGTCCACGTCGGGGCCGATCGGCGTCGGCCCTTGGTTCGGACTCGCGCCGGATGCATTGACGTGGAGCGGCATCAACACGCCGCTCGCTCCCGGCAATCCTCTGCACTATCCGATCGGTATTCCCGGACTTTTCCCGGACCAACCGTTCGTCGTTCCTCCTGGCGTGCTTTCAAGCCTCGCGGGTCAGACGTGGGACACCGTCGCCGTCGTCTTCGCGGGCAACTTCTCGTACCTCGGCAAGTCGTCGGTTCAGCGTCTCGTTTGGTGAAGCGGCGGGGCGATCAGCGACGCTCCGATCATCCCCGCATCCGCCCCGAGTTCGGCGACGACGATACGCGTCGCCGCGTAGGCGACCTTCATCGCACGGGCTCGGAACACGCGCTTCGCGCGTACGGCCATCCGACTCCATGACGCCGCGATCCCACCGCCGATCACGATCCGGGATGGGTTGACGGTGTGCGCGATCACCGCGAACGCCTCGCCGAGGGCGTCCGCCATCGCATCCACGTGGGCCCGCATCGCGCGATCGCCCCGGCGCGCCCGCTTGAAGACCTCGTCGGCTTCGCACCCCGCCGCGCGACGCAACGCCCACGCGGACGCATAAGCCTCGAGACAATCCACCGCGCCGCAGGCGCACGGACGCCCCTCGGTTCCGACGCGAACGTGGCCGAACTTGCCCGCCATGTTGGAGGCACCGGTGAGAACACGGCCGTCCATGACGAAGGCGCCACCGACGCCCGTTCCCAACGTCAACATCACCATCGAGGGCGCACCGCGTCCCGCGCCGAACGTCGATTCCCCCCGTGCGGCCGCGTCTCCGTCGTTTTCGACCGCGACCGGAAAGCCGGTTCGCGCCGCGACTTCGTCACGCAAGCGCGTGCCCGCCCATCCGCGCATCGTTTTGGTCGACGCGACCACGATGCCGGAACGCGGATCCACGAGACCGCACGAACCCACACCCACACGCGCGGCGCCGGTGCGCTCCGACAGCATGCCGACCAAGAGGGCGATGCGGTCGAGCACTTCCGTCGCTCCTTCGTCACCGCCCGTGGCACAGCGCGCATGCAGGACGATCTTTCCCGATGCATCGACCACCGCGGCCTTCAACCCGGTCGCACCGACATCGACCCCGATCGCGAGCGAGGCGCGTTTCTTCACGGCAGGAGCCCCTTCGTCAACGAATCCGGTCGCGTGATCGCGCCGCCGATGCAGACGCACCACGCGCCGCGACGGAACGCCTCGCGCACTTCGTCGCGCGTCGCGTAACGCCCCTCCGCGAGAACCGGCTTTCCGGTTCGCGCGAGCGCCGTGACCAACGCGAGGTCCGGTCCGTTCGGAACAGGACCGCCTCCCACGTATCCGGAAAGCGTCGACGCGACGAGCGTCGCCTCGGTCAACGCGGCGCGACGTCCTTCCGCCGCGTCCGCCACGTCGGCGACGACTCCCACCTTCAGGTCGTGCACGATGCGCGTGACGAATTCGGCGAGATCCGGACGTCGGAGCGTCGCATCGAGCGCGATGAGATCGGCCCCCGCGTCGGCGAGTCGGCGCGCGTCGGCGAAAGTCGGCGTGATGTACACGCCCTTCGTGCCGCGCTTCAACAGCCCGATGATCGGCGCTTTGGTGGATGTTCGCACTTCACGGATGACCGCGGGGCCGTCGAGCCGAACGCCCTTCGCCCCCGCATCGAGCGCCGCGAGCGCCATCGCCGCAAGCACCTTCGGATGGCGCAACGGCGAGCCTTCCGGCGCTTGCGACGACACCACGAGTCCACCTTGGAGGCGATTCAACACCGAATCGATGCGACGCGTCATGGACGTCTCCCGCGGCGCGGTGCCGCGCCCGTGATGATGATTTCCGCTTCGAACAAACGCGCCCACGGAAAGCGCGCGAGAAACGGCGGCGCATCCGGAAGTTCCTCGGAGGCGGTTTCGGCGAGACGCTTCGCGAGGCGCGCGTCGAGCTCGGCGGCGCGATCGGCGAAAGCGAAGCGGTCGATGCCTTCGGCGAGACAGAAGTCGCGCAACTCCTGCCGCACCGACGACTGGAACAACCAGTCCTCGATCAGGCGCTCGTCGCGCAGGCGCAGCGACGCTTCCGGCCGCACCGTACCGCGAAGACGTCCAACCGCGAGCAGCGCGGCGTGGGCCAACGCGGTACCGAGGGCGTTCGACGCGGTGTTCCACGCGGAGAAGCCCATCAGCATGCCGCCGGGAAGACGAGCCATTTCGCGCGCGAACGGGATATCGGCTCCGTTCGCGAAGCGCGCGTCGACGGCGACGAGAGGCGCTCCCGTCGACACTTCGCGGTCGATCCACGCACGCACGACGTCGAAACCGGGACAGCCGACGCGCGGCGGCGGATCGAGGAAGAGATCGACGGGGACGGCCGCCGGAGGATGCACGACGAGCGCCGCATCGCCGTCGCGGGCGACCAAACCGACGCCGAGCGCCTCCGCATGTTCGACAAGCGACGTCGAGAATGCGACGTGTTCGTAGGGCCCGATGCGATCGGCTCCCTCCGGTTCCGTGTAGGCGACGGAGATCCGCGGCGGGCGAGGCGCCGATTTCACCAAGGCGGCGGCGACCAAGGTGACGCACGCCTCGTCGGTGCCGCCGAGGAAGCGGGCACGCCCCGCGGCCGCCTCCCGCAAGGCGGCCGTTTCCGCGACGTGCGGCCCGCGCGGAGCCGCATCGTCCTGGAAAAAGAGCACGTCGGCGAGCCCGCCGCGCGCCGCCTCGGCGGCGAGGCGCAGATTGACCGCGTGGTGGCGTTCGCGGGCGGCACGCCACCCCGCGAGGACATCCTTCGGAATCCGAGATTCGAGCACCGCACGACGCGCGATCGCTTCGGGATCGGGATCGCCGTCGAGCGCGTTCCACGGCCCCATCGCCTCCCACACGGGCAGCATCGCTTCCGACGACGCCGTCGGCGTCCCGCGCATGATGACGGAGATGAGCGTCGTCTTGGATCGATGGGGCTCGAGGACCTCCATCACCCTCTCGAAGCGCGCGACCGTTTCCTCGCGATCGCCGCGCCCGTCGCGCGCGCATTCGAGGCCGCCGTGGACGAGGAGGTCGACGCTCACGATCAGCGCGTCGGCGGAGGGAGCTTCGCTGCGCAGCCAGGCGAGGAGCGCGTCCCGATCGGCCGCCTCCATGACGGTGCCGAGGTCGATCCCGCGCGGGACGACGACGTCGGCCCCCACGACCGCACCGAGATCGGCCGGCAAGCGAACGTTGCAGGGACGCCCGTCGAGAGGAGCGAGGAGGATCCTCATGGTGCCGACACGTTACGAAGTGGCTATCCTGTTTCCCGCCCCCATGCCGCCCCCCCTCCTCGACGTCCGCGACCTGCATGTGACCCTCGGCGGCAACGCCGTCCTCAAGGGCGTCGGCCTGTCGCTTGAGCCCGGTCGCTGTCTCGTCCTTCTCGGTCCGTCGGGCTGCGGGAAGAGCACCCTGCTGCGCGCCATCGCGGGCCTCGAAACTCCCGACTCCGGTTCGATCCTGATCGACGGTCGGGACGTGACCCGCGACGACCCCGCGTCACGCGACGTCGCCATGGTGTTTCAGGACTACGCCCTCTATCCCCACCTGACGGTGGCGGAAAACCTCGCGTTCGGAGCCCAAGCCCGCAAGGTGGATCCGGCCACGATCCAACGACGCGTCGCGGACGTCGCCGCCCGCCTCCTGCTCGATCGGGTGCTCGATCGCAAGCCCGTCGCCCTCTCCGGCGGTCAGCGGCAGCGTGTCGCGATGGGCCGCGCATTGGTGCGGCGCCCGAAACTGTTCCTGCTCGACGAACCCTTGTCCAATCTCGACGCACGCTTGCGCGGCGAGTTGCGCGCCCTCATCCGAACGTTGATTCTCGAAACCGGTATCCCCGCGGTCCACGTAACCCACGACCAAGTCGAGGCGATGACGATGGGCGACACCGTCGTCGTGCTGAACGGTGGTCGCGTCGAACAAGCGGGACCGCCGGACGCGCTCTACGCGCACCCTCGGACGGCGTTCGTCGCGGGGTTCATGGGACAACCTCCGATGAACCTTCTGCGGGGCACGGTTCGCGACGGGGTGTTTTCTTCCGAAGGATTCACGTTGCCCGTCCCGTTCGAAAACGGCGACTGCACGATCGGCATCCGTCCGGAAGCCCTTGCCGTTGTTGAAGTTGGGGACGTCGCCGCGCCGGTGTCGCTCGTCGAACGTCTCGGACACGAAGATCTCGTCCATGTTTCGGTGGGCGGCTCGACGTGGTTGGTACGAACACCCCCCGGCACGGTAAAATCGGGCCGACCCGAAGTCCGCCTCGGCATTTCCCGAGACGCCCTTCACCACTTCCCCTCATGACGCTTCGCCCGCTCGTCGCCCTCTGCGTCCTCCTCGTTTCCCTGCCGCTCGCCGCGCAGTGGACCAACGAGGCCGTCACGGGACCGACCCCGATTCGCGCCGTGTGGCACCACCCGGTCGAACGCAACGACGCGGAAGTCGACGCCGTCGTCGCCCGCTGCAAGAAGGGTGGCATCAACCGCATCTATCTCGAAACGATCTACGAAGGACGCGCCTGCTATCCGTCGAAGTGGTACGAACCCCATGCGGACTTCAAGAACTTCGACGCACTCCGCTCCTACATGGTCGCGGGTCGCAAGCACGGCGTCACGATCGACGCGTGGTGCCACGTGTTCTTCGTCGGCTTCGCCGACTCGCCCTTCATCCGCGATCACGCCGATTGGCTCGCGCGCGACGACAAAGGACGCATTTCGAGCGAGTTCGAGATCTTCGAAGGCAAGAAGTACCACTTCCTCTGCCCCGCTTCGGTCGAGGCGCGCCGCCACGTGTTGGAAGGCTTGAAGGAGGCGGCGGCCATCGCCGACGGTCTGCAGGTCGACTACATCCGCTATCCGGTTTCGAAGGAAGGCCAGACCTACTGCCACTGCGCGCGCTGCGCCAAGGACGACGACGCCGCGCGCGAAGCCCGCATCGTTTCCTTCGTGTCGGAAGTCCGTGCGGCCCTTCCCAAGACCCGCCTTTCGGCCTCGGTCTTCCCGAACGTCGCGGACGCCCGGCAATCGAAGCGTCAAAACTGGCCCCTCTTCGACGTCGATGAAATGGCTCTGATGGCCTATGTGGCGTCGCCCGAGGCCGTGGCACAAGCGGCGCGTCAAGCTCCGTGGAAGAAGCCCCTCATCATGGGACTCGGCCCGTTCATGGGACTCGGCGACGACGTCATGGTGGCGCAGACCCGCGCGGCGAAGGAGATCGGGGTGGCGGGCATCGCCTACTTCGCTCTGCATTCGATGCCCGACTCGCTCGTGTCCCGGCTGCGCCCCGTCTTGATGGCGGAAACGGCTCCGGCTTCGCGCCCGACGACGCCGAAGCCCGGCCCGGCCCCGACGACCCCTACGCCCTGAGGAACACACGCTTTCCATGACGTCGACGGCGCCCACGACTCAATGGGACCTGCTCGGCGAAGCCGCACGCGGGGATCACGGCGCGCGCGAGACGTTCGTCGCGCGGTACTCGCCGTTCGTCGGCCTCTACACGTCGGCCGTCGCCGGTCGACTCGACATCCCACGTCAGGATCAGCCCGATCTCGTGCAGGACGTCTTCTACGAGATCCTCAAGGACGACGGTGTCCTCGCGAAGGTCGATCCGAAGCAACCGCGCGGTTTCCGCGCCTTCCTTCGCGGCGTCTGCCGCAACGTGGTCTTTCGCGCGATCGAAAAACGACCGTCGCGCGAATTGCAGCCGGAGACCGGCGACCTCGATGCGCGTCCCGGTGACGCCGTGGACCCGAAGGATGCCTACGAACTCGCCTACGCACGCCTCATCTTCAAGGAAATCCGTCGCGACATGCAGCGCGACGCGGCCCGCGCGAGCGGCGACGACGCCGTCGCGATGCGCATCTTCGAAGGGCGCTACTTCAACGGCCACGAACTGAAGGACGTCGCTTTCAAGGAAGCGCGTTCGTACGAAGAGGCCAAGACGCTTTGCGCGCGGATGCGCCGAAAATTCGAAGATCGCATCATGCGACGTCTCGTCGAAATCCACGGCGGTGACGACGCGATGGCGGAAGACGAGTTCAAAGACTTCCTGCGGATCTTCGGCGACGTATGACCGAAGAGAATCCGCCGCGATTCTCCGACGAGGCGTTGGTGCGCGCCTTCGCAAGTCTCGACGACGACGGCATCGCACCCACCTACGACATCGGACCCCTGATCGAGACGGGCGGAATGGCGTCGGTCCATGTGGCGGAACAACTGACGCCCATCCGTCGCCGCGTGGCGATGAAAATCCTTCGTTGGAAATCCCACGGCCGCGGTTCGGCCGATCGACTCGCGAAGGAAGCGACCGCGCTCGCTCGTCTCACGCACCCCTCCATCCCGAAGGTCTTCGATCGCGGCGTCCTTCCCGACGGCCGCGCCTTCATCACGATGGAACTGGTCGAAGGCGCACCGCTCGCCGCTTGGTGCGACGCGCGCCGCGCCACCGTCGACGATCGCCTCCGACTGGTGGCTACGCTCGCCGACGCCCTCGCCTACGCGCACGCGCGGGGAATCGTCCATCGCGACGTGAAGGTCGGAAATGTCCTCGTCTCCGACGTGGACGGTGTGCCCACACCGCGACTCCTCGACTTCGGTATCGCGAAGAGCCTCGACGACGATCTCGACGGTCGCCCCACCACGGAGGGCGTCATCCTGGGAACGATCGAGACGATGGCGCCGGAACAGGTTCAAGGCGACCACGCCGCGATCGGCCCCGCCACCGACGTCTACGGACTCGGCGTCTTGCTCATGGAACTCGTTTCGGGACAGTTGCCGTACGACTCGACGTACCTCCGGTCGCTCCCTCCGGCCGAACTCCAACGCCACCTCACGTTGGAAGACGCCCCGAGCCTCGCTCGGCGTTTCGCGGACGCGGGCGCACGCCGCCCGGAAATCGCCGAGGCCCGTTCGACCACAGTCCCGGAACTCGATACCGCCTTGCGGGGTGACCTCGCCGCGATCGTCGCGAAGTGTCTCGAACGTGTTCCTTCCCGGCGCTACACGACCATGCGGGCGTTGGCCGACGACCTCCGGGCGCGGCTCGACGACCGTCCCGTTTCCGCGCGACCTCCCTCGACGTTCGAACGCGCGCTCCGATTCGCGCGTCGTCACCGCGTCGCCGCCACGTGGCTCACGGCGGCGGCTTTGGTCCTCTCGTCCGGACTCGCGCTCACCACCTGGCTTTGGAGGACCGCGGAGGCGTCCGCCGAGCGCGAAGCGGCGTTGCGTTCCGATGCGGACCGGCAACGCCGTGAAGCGGAGGCCGCGCGCGACGACGCCCGACGCGCCTCGTCGGATCTGAACATCGCCCTGCAGTTCGTCGTCGCCCTGTTGGGGAAAACCGGCGAGCGTCGCCCCGCCGAAACTCTTACCGCCATCGCCGAGGAATCGTCGAAACTGCTCGAATCGTGGGTCTTCCTCTCGCCCGGCGCCGAAGCCGCCGTTCGCGAGGCCCTCGGCGCGGTGCACTACGTGCATAAGAACTGGAGCCGCTCCAAAATCGAATTCGAGCGCGCGCTCCGCTTGCTCAAAGCCCACGACGCGTTGTCGAAGGATCGCGATCGTTGGTTGAGAAGTTCGATCATCGACTGCGAAGCGAACGGAGGCGACCCGTCGATCGCCGTCGTTGCCGCGGAGAGCCTTCTCGCGGAGTGCCGAGAAGACCGACCGCCGGATCCGACGCGCACCGCCCGGGCGCAGCTCGGCTTGGGACGCGCCTTGGCGAAGGCGGGCCGTACCTCGGACGCCCTCGCGGCCCTCGACGCGGCCCTCGCGGAACTCGACGGACGCGTCGACAACGGAGACGGCGAAGTACGGGCGGCGGCCGCCCTCCGCGACCGCCTCCGCACCGCAGGACGCTGAGTCGTCGCTCTTTCGACCCGTGCGCGCATCTTTTCGGTTGATTTCCGGCCGGGGAACGCCGAAATGTCGCATGGGGGGAAGGTCGACGTGCGAAGACTCCGTTTTCATTTATTGGGGCTCGTCCTGATCGCGGCATCCGTCGGCGCTCAATCCTGCGTCGAACGGGCGAGCGTCGGATCCGGCGGTCTCGAAGGAAACTCGCACGCCTACGCCCCCGCTCTTTCCGCGGACGGCCGTTGGATCGCCTTCGTCTCCGAGAGTTCCACGCTCGTCCCCGGCGACACGAACATCGTCGCCGACATCTTCGTCCGCGATCGACGCGGCGATACGACGACGCGCGTCAGCGTCGCGTCGTCGGGATCGCAGATGTCGCCGTGGCTCGCGGGAGGACTCTCCCCCGTCGGATGCGCCTCGCCGAGCCTGAGCGCCGACGGGCGCTACGTCGCGTTCGCGTCGTTCGGTGCGGATCTCGTCCCCGGCGACACGAACGGCAAGCAAGACATCTTCGTCCACGATCGCCTCACGGGCACGACCGAGCGCGTCAGCGTCTCGACCTTCGGTGTCGAAGCCGATGCGGACGGCTATCTCCCGATGATTTCCGGAGACGGCACACGCGTGGTGTGGCAGTCCGCCGCGTCCACGTTGGTCGCGGGCGATACGAACGGACTCATGGACGTCTTCGTCCACGATCGCACGACCGGATCCACGTCGCGCGTTTCGATGTCCACGATGGGGGGCGATCCCAACGGGATGTCGTCGGGAGCATCGATTTCGGCGAACGGTACCCGCGTTGCGTTCGCATCGACGGCATCGAATCTCGTCGCAGCCGACACGAACGCCGCCCCCGACGTTTTCCTCGCGGACCTCCCGACGGGGACGCTCACGCGGGTGAGCGTCGCGACGACGGGGGCTCAAGCGACGGGGTCCGCATCCGGAAGCGGCGACGCCTTCGTCTCCGCGGATGGGCTCTCGGTGGCCTTCCGCAGTCACGCAGGCAATCTCGTGACGGGCGACTCGAACGGGTTCGCCGACATCTTCGTTCGGCGTCTCGCGACCGGCACGACGACGCGCGTCAGCGTGACGCAGGCGAACGGGCAAGCCGCCGGGACTTCTGCGAGCGGTGCCGCGGGGTCCTTCGTCCCGCGTCTGTCGGAAGACGGTCGATTCGTCGCGTTCGTGAGCCATGCGACCAATCTCGTGAACGGCGACACGAACGGGTTTCCCGACGTGTTCCTCCGCGACACCGTCGCGGCGACGACGTTGCGCCTCGGCGTCGACGGCCGCGGAGCCGGGATCGCGACGGGAACCGGTTGGTGGGGCTCGACGCTGTTCGTCGCGCTGTCATCCGACGGTTCGACCGTCGCGTTTCCGTCGTCTTCGTCGGCGCTCCTCGACGGCGACGGGAACGGCGCCTGCGACGTCTTCGTCAACACGGCGAAGCCGCGCCTCTCCGCGGCGACGTCCGTCGCCAAGGGTGCGGCGCTCGTCTTCACCGTCGACGGCCCCGCCGACGCCGCGGGATCTCTCTACGTGCTCGCGCTCTCGGGGGCGACGACGCCCGCGATCCCTCTCGGTGCGGGGCGGATGCTGCCGCTCGCCGACGACGGCATCCTCGCGGCGAGCCTCACGCCCGGACTCGCCGCCCTCGTGGGTTTCCAGGGAATTCTCGGAGTCGGCGGCGGCGCGTCGGCCACGCTCAACGTTCCCAACGTCGCCGCGTTGTCCGGTCTCACCTTCCACGCGGCCTTCGTCGTCCTCGACGGCGGGTTCGCGTTCGGCGTTCGCGGCCTCTCGACCGCCCACGCGTTCACCGTCACGAACTGACGGTCAGCCGATCCGCGCGTTGATCCCCGCCGCAGCCTCCGCGAGCGCCTCGGCGGCGGGCTTTCCACCGAAGGCCATCGCCTGCAGCGCCCCCATCACGCGTCGCTGCGCCTCTTCCTTGCGCGGAAGTCCGATGATCAACGTCCGTGCGGAGGCGAGAGCCTTCACCGCGGTACGGCGGGCCTCGCCCAACGATCCGGTGCCTTCCATGAAGAACGGGTCGCGCAGCGCTTCGATCGCCGACGGAAAGACCGCCGCGCGTCGGCACAGTTCCAACTGCCACGTCGCCGACGCCACGTGCGCGGCGAAGGCGACGGCCACGTCGCGACGGGGTGCGTCCGCGGCGACGGCGATGTTCATGGCGGAGAGGTTGCCCACGCCCGCGGCTCCGAGAACGGGCGGTGCGGTCCTTACGCGACTCGCGACCTTCGGGTCGTTCTCCTCGACGATGCGAAGGAACTGAGGACCGGACAGCAGCATGGCGGATTCGCCGCGTGCGAACACGTCGAGTCCGAATCGATGCGATGCGGTCAGGGCCCCGCGCGGAATCGCGCGCGCGGCGACGAGATCGACGAACAGGCCCGCCAACGCGGCGCACCGCGGGTCGGAAAGGTCGACCTTCTTGCCGTCGAATACCGACGCCCCCTCCATCGCACAGTATTCGAGGAAGTCGGAGTCGGTACCGATCTTCGGCGCCATCGCCGCGCGCTTCGTCGCCCGCACGAGGGCGTCGCAGACGCCGGGGAGTTCGGCGAAGGTCGTCGGAGGCCGATCGATCCCGGCCTCGCGGAAGAGGTCTTCGCGCCACAAAAGAATGTCGGTCGCGAGATACCAAGGGAACGCCGACACCGCGCCGGCGACCGTGCACGAAGCGAGCGCCGACGGAAGAAACGTCTTCACGACCTCCGGAGCGGCGGCGCCGAGATCGACGAGGCGCCCGGCGAGCGCCATGGCGGCGACGATGTCCGCATTGAGATTCATCACCGCGGGGAGGCGTCCGGCGAGCGCCGCCGTGACGAGGCGGGAGCCGACCGCATCGAACGGGACGTCGGTCCACGCGATCTTCACACCCGGATGACGGGCTTCGAAGGTCGCGATCATCGTGCGCATGTACTCGTCGAACGTCGGCGACAACTGGATCGTCCACCATTCGACGACGTCGGGATCGCGGGCGCGGCACGCCGCGGGCACCGTCAACAGGACGGTCGCGAGCCGAAGGAGATCGCGGCGGGAGAATCGGGGGCTCATCCTTTGACCGCTCCGGAAGAGATGCCGACGCGGACATGCTTCTGCGCGAGGAAGTAGAGCACCGCCGACGGGACGGCCGCGATGACCGCGGCGGCGGCGAACGCGCGACGATCCGCGGAGAACGCTCCGACCAAATCCGCGAGCGCCACGGGCACCGTCCGGATCGACGCGTCTCGAAGGACCACCAACGGCCACATGAACGCCGCGTACGACGACAAAAATCCGAGCACCGCCGCGGTCGAAAGCGCGGGCGCCGCCGAGGGCAACGCCACCTTTCGGAAGATGTCGACTTCGGAACACCCATCGATGCGCGCGGCTTCGACGAGCGATTTCGGAACGGCGGCGAACGCCTCGACGAGGAACAACACGGCGAATGCGTTGGCGGCCTGCGGCAGGACGAGTCCGAGCAGCGTGTCGTCGAGCCCGACCTTCACGCTGATCTCGAAGAGCGGGACGAGGAGCGATTCCTGGGGAACGAGAGCCGCCGCGAGAAGTAGCCCCCGCGCGATCGTGCGCGTACGCCCCGTCGACGTCGCGACCCACCACGCGAGAGGGGCGCCGAACGCCAACTGAAGGGCCGCCACGACCGCCGCCACCGCGCAGGAAACGCCGAGCGCGGGAAGGAGTCGCCCCACCGTCAACGCGCGCGCGGCGAAGTCGAGCGTGAACGCACCTTCCGGATCCGTGAAGCCGATCCACGCGACCGCGAGAAACGGCCCGAGGAGAAAGGCGAGGATGACGATCGTAAACACGCGACTCACGCCCGACCCCTTCCGAGTCGGCGCGCGGCTCCGAGAGCGACGGCGGAAAGCACGGCGACGAGCAACGCGAGACACGCGGCGTCGCCGAGACGCGGCGGGAACGAGGCGAACGCGGTTTCCCACGAAAGCCAGGCGAGGGTCGTCGTGCGCCCGAGCGGTCCGCCGGACGTCAGCACCCAAATTTCATCGAACAGGCGAATGGCGGCGGCGGCGGACAACGTCATGACGAGAGCCGCGGTGCCGCGCACGGACGGCCACGTGGCCACGCGGAACGTGGTCAACGCGGATGCGCCGTCGAGTCGGGCGGCTTCGGCGAGGCTCGGAGACGCCTGAGCGAGGGCCGCGCCGAAGAAGGCGGCGTAGTAGCCGAGGCCGCGCCAAAACGTCACGAGCAGGACGGAAACGAGGGCGACCCCCTCTCCCGTCAGCCACGCGACACGGATCGGATCGCCGTCCCACGTCGGAATTCCGGCGAGCCAGCGATTCAGAAGACCCGAGTCGTCGTCGAGGAGGAGACGCCAAACCGCACCGACGGCCACGGTCGACGTCACGGCCGGGAGAAAGGCGAACGCGCGCGCCAGTTTCGCACCTCGACTTCCGGATCGCGTGACGAAGGCGAACAGAAGCGGAACGGCCACGAGGAACGGAACGACCAACAGGCAAAGCAACGAATGCTCGATCGCCTGCATCACCGGGGCCGAGCCCAAGAGCGGCAGCATCCGCGCGGGGCCCACGAATACCGACGGACGGAGTCCGTCCGCTTCTTCCATCGCGAGCACGATCAGACGCGCGATCGGCAGCAGCGCGAACGCCGCGAGAACGAGGATTCCCGGAAGGGCCAGCGCCGCCATCGCCGCGCGTCCCCGTACGGGTCGATTCACGTCACTTCTTCTCGGAAGTTTCCGCCGGTTCCCAATTGAACTTGGCCTTCAGATCGGCGAGGAGGTTCGTGATCTGGGCTTCCGAACCGGTGACCTTCACGATGCTCGCGTCTTCGTGGACGGCGAGCAGCGTTTGCCCCTTGGCCCAGTTGCGCACGTAATCGACCACCTCGGGACGGTGCTTGTCGTTGTAGCGCGTGAATTTCTTGATGGTCTGGGTGGCTTTGACGAGCGGTTCCGTCATGGAAGGAACTCCGGAAGGACTCTACGTTAACCCTTCCGCGAATCGCCCTCCACCTCGCTTCGGAATCGGGGCACGCGTCGGTCGAAGGCGACGTCGCGGATCGGTTTCCATGCGCTCCCCGCAGTTCGAAAATCCGCTGGTTTCGCGATGTTTTCGGCAAAAATCGCGGTTTTTGGCTCGAACGATTTCTGCCGATACGGAGCGTATGGCGACACCCACTCGACGAGCCCGTTCCCGCGTCAACGTCCGCATGGCGGCACGCTTCGCGGTCGAAGGCCAGGAAATGGTGTCCGTCCGCGACATCTCACCGGACGGATGCGCGGTCCTCACGCGTGCGGTTCCGACCATCGGTGCCCATGTGGTGCTGTGGCTCGGTGACGACACGACGGGATCCATCCCGATGGTCGCCGAAGTCGTGAACCTCGTCGCGACCAACGTGCCCGGCGTCGTGCGCGCCGGTCTGCGATTCATCGAACCGCGCACCGAATCGGGGACCTACGCCTCGACATGGAGGACCGTCCTCCGTCGCGCTCTGAAGCACGGCATTACCCAAGGCATCCCGGACATCGAAATGATCCGTCCGATGCCCAAGCGGACGCCTCAATGATCCGCGCCGCCGTCCACGCGCTCACCGCGTTTCTCGCCGACGAGCGCGGCGCCGAAACGACCGAGCTCGCGATCACGTCGGTGGTCGTCACGGGCGGTGCCGCGGCGAAGTATCGCGCGATGATGGACAAAGTCGGAGAGAAGATCGACGACGCCGTCGCCGTCCTCGACGCGGCGGGCTGATCTCTCTTCAGCCGACGGCCGCCGCCAAGGCGTCCACGACCGCGTCCTGCTCGCCTTCGGTGAGTCCGGGGAACACCGGAAGCGCCAACACTTCCGACGCCGCCCGTTCCGCTTCCGGGAAATCGCCCGGCTTGCCGCCGAGCCCCGCGAAGCACTCCTGCAGGTGGAAAGGAATCGGGTAATAGACCATGGTCGCGACCCCGCGCGCCTTCATGTCGGCCTGCACGCGATCGCGACGCCCGCCGTCGATTCGGACGACGTACTGATGCACGGAATGCCCGTCGTGAACGGCGGGCGCCGTCACACCGCGGGCGGCGAGACCGCGAGCGGAGAACAGCGTTTCGTAGCGACGCGCATTCGCCCGACGCGCGGTATTCAACGCGTCGAGATGTGGGAGTCCCGCTCCGAGGATCGCCGCCTGCAGCGCGTCGATGCGGAAGTTGCCACCGACGATCCGATGCGCGTACTGCGCCGATTGCCCGTGGGCGCGGATCATGCGCAGCAAGGCCGCGTGAGCCGCATCCTTCGTCGTCGCCATGCCCGCGTCACCCGCCGCGCCCAAGTTCTTCGTCGGGAAGAACGACCATGCGGCGATCGCCGAAAGTTCACCCGCGATGCGCCCGCGATGATCGCGGGCACCGATCGCTTGAGCGGCGTCTTCGAGCACGGGGACGCCGCGCGCCGCGGCGAGGATCGGATCCATGTCGATCACGTGTCCGTAGAGATGCACCGGGACGATCGCCTTCACGCCCTTCATCTCCATCGCGGCGAGTGCCGCGGCGTCGAGTCCGTAATGACGCGGCTCGATGTCGCAGAAGACGGGCGTCGCCCCGAGGCGGGCGATCGTGCCCGCCGTGGCGAAGAACGAGAACGGCGACGTGACGACGCGATCGCCGGGTCCGACGCCCAGCGCCATCAACCCCGCGAGGAGCGCATCCGTGCCGCTCGACATGCCGATCACGTGGTGTC
>JAFMJN010000259.1 GCA_017853435.1 Planctomycetota bacterium
GCTCGGCGTCAAGTCGAACGTGCTCATTCAGAAGCTGTTCGTCGAGCACAAGCGCGCGGCCAAGATCAACGACATTCTCGATCAGGACACCGTCGAACTTCTCGGCCTCGAATTCCACTGCACGATCACGTTCAAGGAACCGCCGGACGTCGAAGCCGAAGCCCTCGCGAAGATCGAGAAGGCTTTCGTCGACGATCCGAAGGACATCAGGACGCGTTCGCCCATCGTCACCGTGCTCGGCCACGTCGACCACGGCAAGACCTCGCTTCTCGATGCGATCCGCTCGAGCAACGTGGCTGCCAAGGAACACGGCGGCATCACCCAACACATCGGCGCGAGCCTCGTGAAGGTCGGTGATCGCTCGGTCGTCTTCCTCGACACGCCGGGCCACAAGGCGTTCACCGAAATGCGCGCCCGCGGTGCGCAGGTGACGGACGTCGTGGTGCTCGTCGTCGCCGCCGACGACGGCGTCATGCCGCAGACGAAGGAAGCCATCGCCCACGCCCGCGCCGCGAAGGTGCCGATCGTCGTGGCGATGAACAAGTGCGACCTTCCGCAGGCGAACCCGCAGCGCGTGTTCCAGGAACTGACCAACGAAGGTCTGCAGCCCGAAGAATGGGGCGGCGATACCGGCGTGTATCAGGTCTCGGCGCTCACGAAGAAGGGCATCCCCGAACTCCTCGAGCGCCTCGCCCTCGAAAGCGACGTGCTCGAACTCAAGGCCAACCCGAAGCGTTCGGCGACCGGTACGTGTCTCGAAGCCGAACAAAGCCGCGGCGAAGGCAACGCGGCGCGCATCCTGATCCAAAACGGCACGCTCAAGAAGGGTGACATCTTCGTGTGCGGTATCGCCTACGGCCGCGTGCGCGCGATCAAGGGCGACGGAGCCCGCTTCATCGCGGAATCCGGCCCGGCGACGCCCGTCGAGATCACCGGCCTCAACGAACTTCCGCGCGCCGGCGACCGATTCTTCGTCCTCGACTCCCTCGAGAGCGCGAAGGAAATCGCGGACGCCCGCATGCGGCAGATCCGCGAACAGGAAATCGCGAAGCAGAGCCACGTCTCGCTCGAAAAACTTTTCGAGCGCAAGAAGGGCGACACGCTCAAGATCATCCTCAAGACGGACATGTCGGGTTCGCTCGAAGTCCTCAAGAAGGAAATCACCGAGAGCCTCAAGCACCCGGAAATTCGTCCGGAAATCATCCACGCGGCCGTCGGTGGCGTCACCGAAACCGACGTCGCGTTGGCCGACGCCTCGGACGCGGTCATTCTCGGCTTCCACGTTTCGGCCGACTTGGCGTCTCGCCAACTCGCCGAAAACAAGAAGGTCGAAATCCGCCTCTATCAGGTCATCTACAAGCTGATCGACGAGCTTCGCGACGCCATGGAAGGACGTCTCGCGCCGGAAACGCGCGAGAAGATCACCGGCCGCGCCGAAGTGCGTCAGACGTGGAAGGTCTCCCGTCTCGGCGTCATCGCCGGATGCATGGTCGTCAACGGAGTGGTCAAGCGCGCCAGCAAGGTGCGCATCTCCCGCGGCGGCATCGTCATCCACGACGGCACGATGGGATCCCTCAAGCGCTTCAAGGACGACGTCAAGGAAGTCCTCGAAGGATTCGACTGCGGCATCATGGTCGATCGTTTCGACAACCTCGAAACGGGCGACATCATCGAGGCCTACGAAATCGAATCCATCAAGCGCACGTTCGACGGCTGATCATGGCCCACGGAATCGAGCGGATTCAGGAAGCCATCCGGAAGAAGGTGGCGACGATCCTCCTACGGGATCTCGCCGACCCCCGGCTCGGATTCATCACGATCACGAAAGTGCGCCTCGCGGGCGACTTCTCGAAGGTCGACATCCACTGGTCCTGCCTGGAAGAAGGCGGGGCCAAGTCGCGCACGGAACATGCGCTCGCGGCGGCGCGAGGCTACATCCAACGGGAAATCGCGGCGTTCGTTCGGACGCGCAAAGCCCCGCATGTGGAGTGGGTCTTCGATCAATCCGTCGCGGGTTCGTCGCGCGTCGACGCGCTGATTCGCCAGGCGCGTGAAGAGGACGAGGCCCGCAAGGCACTGCGTCCTCCCGAGAGCCCGGACACTCCCCCGGCCGACGCGTCCTAACCGCGTTTGCGGTTGATTTCCGCCGCCAAGAGTCCGTGGATCGACGGCGTGGCGGCGATGATCGACTTGCCCATGAGCCAGTCGTCGCCGCCCCGAAAGTCGGTGACGACTCCTCCCGCCTCGCGGACGATGAGGCCACCCGCCGCGACGTCCCACGGCGAAAGGTGCAACTCCCAAAAGCCGTCGTAGCGTCCGTCCGCCACGTAACAGAGATCGAGCGCGGCCGATCCGAGGCGACGCAGCCCGCGGACCTTCTTCGCGAGGTCCACGAAGTGCTGAAGGTTGTCGTCGTCGGTCTGTTCCATGCGGTAGTGGAACCCCGTGGCGAGCAACGCTTCACGCAACTCCGACGTCGCGGAAACGCGCAGCGGTTTTCCGTTCAATCGTGCGCCGCCGCCCGCCGTCGCGGTGAAGCGCTCTCCGAGAATCGGATTGAAGACGCAGGCCGCCGTGGGGCGACCGCCCTCCCAAAACGCGAGCGACACGGCGACATGCGGAATCCGATGGACGAAATTCGTCGTTCCGTCGAGCGGGTCCAAGACCCAAAGCCGATCCGCCATCCCCTGCGTCGAAAGCGTCTCTTCCGCGAGGATCGCATCGCCCGGAAACGCGTCGCGGATGCGCGCGATCACGTGCGCCTCCGCTTCGCGATCGGCCACGGTGACGAGGTCCCGCACTCCCTTGCGGCCGACCTCTTCGATCCGCCCGTACCAACGGGAAACGACGGCTCCCGCTTCGACCGCGACTTCCTCGAGGAACGTCGCCGGATGATGACTCATGATTCGCCCTTCTTTCCTTCGCGGATCTTCGCCCGCATCTCGTCCCACCACGCCATGCGTCGCGCGACGTCTTTTTCGTGTCCGAACGCCGAGGGTCGGTACCACGACGCTCCTTCGAGTTCCGGCGGCAAATAGGACTGGTCGGACACCGCGTGCGGGAGGTCCGGCGGGTACTCGTAGCCCGCACCATGGCCGAGCGACTTCGCGAGGGCCGTGGGCGCGTTTCGTAGATGCGCGGGGACCGGCGGCACCTTCCCCGCGGCGATGGCGGCACGAATCTCGCCGAACGCTTTGTAGACCGAAGCACTCTTCGGGGCCGTCGCCAAGTACACGGCGGCTTCCGCGAGCGCCAATTCGCCCTCCGGGGTCCCGAGGAAGCGATAGGCATCGAGGGCGTCGAGGGCGACGCGCAGGGCGCCGGGATCGGCGAGTCCGATGTCTTCCGACGCGGTACGGACCAGTCGACGCGCGATGAAGAGAGGATCCTCGCCACCTTCGACCATGCGCGCCAACCAGTAGAGAGTCGCCTGCGGATCTCCGCCGCGAATCGATTTCTGCAACGCCGACGCGAGATCGTAGTGGGCGTCGCCCTTCGCGTCGTGGGCCAACCGCTTGTCGGCGAGAAGACGCGCCGCCTCGTCGGGCGCCACCGTCCGGCCCGTGCCGCGCGCGGCCGCGGCGG
>JAFMJN010000260.1 GCA_017853435.1 Planctomycetota bacterium
CCGGAAGACGGGGCGCCCGTCGCCGTCGGCGCGACCTTCCCCGGCGATCCCTACGCCCTTCCGCTCGCCATGGGCACCGTGGTGCTCCGCGAGAGCGGGATCGACGCGGAGAGTTTCGGAGCCGGTCTCCCGGCGGAGGCCATCGCCGCCGCGGTGATGAAGCGTCGTCCCTCCCTCCTTTGGCTCTCGATCTCGATCGCCGCCCCCACCCTCAAGGCGGACTTGGCGATCGTCTTGAAGGCGGCGAAGTCCGTCGGGGCCGCCGTCGCCCTCGGTGGACGCGCCATGAACGCCAAGGATGCCCCTCCGGGGGCCACGGTGTGCGCGACGCTCTCGGAACTCGTGGAGTTCGCCCGCGGCCTCCGGAAGGCCCCCGAGGCGCCCACGCCCCCCGCGGTGGCCGTCGAACGCCCGAAGCGCCGCGAGGAAGCCCCGAAGCCGAGAAATCGTGACCGGGGCACCCCGCCGACCGCTTGATCCCCACACGCTCAACGCTTAGGCTATGCTTGTCCTGAGCGATTTGAGCGTTTTCATGCCGACATTCACCAAGACCTCCACCCTGCCCGTGCCCGCGAAGGACGTGTTCGCGTGGCACGCGCGCCCCGAAGCGCTCCCGACGCTGATCCCGCCTTGGGAAAGCGTCGACGTCGAGCAGCCTCCGCGAGGGCTCCAGCCGGGGACCGTCGTGATCTTGGTGAACCGCATGGGCCCGCTTCGCCTCCGCTGGGTGGCGGAGCACACCGACTTCGTCGATCGCGGCGAATCGGGCGGGACCTTCGTCGACGTGCAGCGCCGAGGTCCGTTCAAGACTTGGATTCATCGTCACGACGTGACGACGTCTCCGAGCGGTGGGTCGGTTCTCACCGACACCGTCGAATGGGAACTTCCCTGCGCACCGTTCGGCCGCTGGATCGCCGGGGCTTGGGCCGAGAGAAAGATCCGGCGCATGTTCGACTTCCGACACGAGGCGACGCGCGAAGCGGTCCTTCGTCTCGCCGGGAGTCGGTCATGACCGCGAAGCCGAGCGTCATCGTCGTCGGCGCGGGTGTCGCGGGGCTCTCCTGCGCGCTGCATCTCACGCGTCGCGGTATTCCGGTCACCGTCTTGGAAGCGTCGGAGCGGCCGGGCGGACGCATCAAGACCGACCGCGTCGACGGGTTCCTCGTCGACCGCGGATTCCAAGTTCTGCTCGAAGCGTATTCGGAAGCGCGCGCCGTGCTCGACATGAAGGCCCTCGATCTCCGGCCGTTCGAATCGGGAGCGAAGATCTTTACCGGAGGGTCCTCCCTCGCGACGGTCGCCGATCCCCGCAAGCGACCGGGCTCCGCGCTCGCCACGCTCGGAACGGCGTCGCTGCTCGACGCGCTTCCCGCATGGCGGATGGAATCGCTTCTGCGCTCCGAACACGAAGACGCTCCCCTCGAGCGTCCCGAGACGTCGGCGCGCGCCCATCTGACCGCCCGGGGTTTTTCCAAGAAACTCGTCGACCGTTTCCTCGTTCCGTTCTTCGGCGGCGTGCTTCTCGACCGCTCGCTCGCCACGTCGAGTCGCCTACTCGAGTACTACTGGGGATTCTTCTCGAGGGGCGCGGCGTGCCTGCCGCGGCTCGGCATGGAAGAAATTCCGAAGCAACTCGCGGCGGCTCTGCCTCCGGGGACACTGCGTTGCGGCGTCCGCGTCGCGGCGTCCGACGATCGGGGAGTGCTGCTCGCCGACGGGACGCGCATGGACGCCGACGCGGTGGTGTTGGCGACCGACATGGACGAGTGTCGCCGTCTCGCCGATATCGGCGCGGTGAAGGATGTCGGCTGGCGCAGCACCGTCATGGTCGCCTTCGATGCCCCCAAGTCTCCGATCGAAGGGGCTTGGCTCGTCCTCGATGGGACCGGTTCCGGTCCCGTGAATCACGTCGCGGTACCGAGCGAGGTGTCTCCCGATTACGCCCCGACCGGGCGTAGCCTCGTCTACGCGAGTTCCTGCGATGCCACCGAAGGCGACGACGCGTCCGTCGACGCCGTGTTCCGCGCACAAATGCGGAAGTGGTTCGGAGCTTCGGTCGACACGTGGCGCACGATCAAGGTCGTGCGCGTCCGCAAGGCGCTTCCGGCGCGTTGGCCCGACGACGGCTCACGCCCGGCGGTCCTTCCCTCTCATCTCGCCGGTCGGCGTTTCGCCGCGGGCGATCACCTCACGACATCTTCCATCAACGGAGCCCTCGCATCGGGACGCCGCACCGCCGAAGAGGTGGCTGCGGCGACGGCGCCCCTCGCGACGGCACGGAGCGCGTCATGAACCGTATCCTCGTTTCCGCCTTCGCTTGCCTCGTCGCGATCGTTCCCGCTTTCGCGCAGGACGGCGAAAAGAAGGCCCCCGAGTCCCGACCGGAATCCCGCCCCGCGGCGATCGAGCGCGTCGGTGGCGACCTGAAGGCCACCGTCGACGCGTGGGAGGGCAAGGACGGCACGTACTACAAGAGCGGCGCTTGCACGGTCACGACTCCGCTCCCCGAAGGCTACCCGCGCCCGACCCCTCCCGGTGCCATCGAAATCAAGACGTACCCGCCGGTGCGCCGCGCCGAAGTTTCGGGCACGAAGTCGCCGGACTCCGGCATGAACTCGGGCTTCTGGCCGCTGTTCATGCACATCCAAAAGAACGGCATCGAAATGACGTCGCCGGTCGAGATGGATCTCGAAGGCGTCAAGACGGGCGAGAAGTTGTCGGCCGACCGTTGGACGATGTCCTTCCTCTACCGTGAACCCACGATGGGCAAGACGGGCGCCGACGGCAACGTGAAGGTGGTCGATCGCCCCGCGACGACCGTGTTGGCTCTCGGCACGCAGGGCTCCTACGGTGTCGCCCGACTCGGCAAGGCCCACACGACCCTTCTCGAGTGGCTGAAGGCCAACCCGGGTTGGGAAACGGCCGGAGATCCGCGCACGTTCTCCTACAACGGACCGGATGTCGCCAACTCGAAGAAGTGGGGCGAGATCCAGATTCCGATCCGTCGCGTCGGTTCCGCCAAGTGACTTTCGGGTCGACCATCGCCGCCGTGCACCTCGCTGCGACGGCGGCGATGGTCGGCCTCATTTGGTTCGTTCAGATGGTTCACTATCCCCTCATGGCGGCCGTCGGCGACGATGCCTTCGCCGCCTACGAGCGGGCCCACGTCCGACTCACAACCCTGGTCGTCGCACCGATCATGCTGATCGAAGTCGCGGCTGCCCTCGCGCTCGTCCTTTCATCCGCATCCTCCCGACCGTCGGTCGCGGCGTGGGTCGGATTGGGTCTGTTGCTGGTGATTTGGGTCGCGACGGCGACGTGTTCGGTGCCGATGCACGCGCGCCTCGAGGCGGGATTCGATCCGCAGGCCCACGCGTTTCTCGTCCGCACGAACTGGATCCGCACCATCGGTTGGACGCTGCGTCTCGCCGTCGCACTCGTTTGGCTTCGACCCTCGACATGACCCGCCGCATTCTCGTTCCGATACTCGGCGACCAACTCCATCGCGATCCGCCCGCCCTCGAGGGGGTTTCGAAGCGCGACGCGGTGATCCTGTTCGCCGAGGTGCGCGGCGAATCCGAACC
>JAFMJN010000261.1 GCA_017853435.1 Planctomycetota bacterium
AGTTCCGCCGAGAAGGCAAGATCGTCCCGCTCTCGGCGACGATCGACGCCCGCTCCACCATGACGTCGAGCAAGAAGGTCTTGGGAATCAATCTCGGCGACACGACCGTCGACGTGCGTGTCCCGAATTGTCGCGTGCAATATCAGCTGACTCTCGAAGACATCAACGAAGCCGACTTCGCATTCGATGCGTCCTCCCGCACCTGGTCGGTATCGATTCCCGCACCGACGGTCGACGAGTCGATGGTGGACGTACCCTCCGCACCGTCCGCGTGGGAAGTTCGTCGCGACGTCGGATGGGCACGACTCGGTTCCAAATCCGGCGATTGGTGCGAACGGTCCGCTCGGGAAAAGATCCGAGAAGCCGTCGTCCGCGAAGCTCGAAATCCGCTGCTTCTCGCGGAAGCCCGCCGCGAAGGCGAACGCTTGGTGAAGGATCTGGTGCTCGGGCTTCTACGTCGGCGAGGCGTCCACGACGTCGACGTCCAAGTCGCCGCCCACTGACCGTCAGCGGTCGGACGGCTTCGCGGCCTTCGCTTTCTCGAACGCTTCCTTGAACGCTTCGAACTTCGCCAAGAAATCGAGTTCCTTCGTGGTCGGTCCGATGTGCAACACGATCCGACGGCGTTGAATTTCGGCCGGGCGCTCGAGATTCCAACCTTCTTCGGGCGGGAACTCCTTCAGGATCGGCGCGTCGGCGGGATCAGGTTCGATGGCCGCCGGTCGCGACTCGGTCGCAGGACGGCTCGTGGGCTGCGGTTCGGACGACGTGACGCGTGACTTGCGGGCGACGGGCTTCGCCATCGCCTTCTCGAGTTCCGCGGTTTCTTCCGCCGTCAGCGTGCCGAGCACCTTCACCGACCGAACGCGGGCGTAGTCCAAGAACACGAATCCGTTGAAGTCGCGCCAGTACCAAAGCCGAATCCCCGCACCCTTCGCGGATTTGTCGTCGGACGGCGCATAGCGGCCTCCCTTGAGGATCTCGACCATGCGCCCCGCCTTGGCGATCCCGACGAACGTCTCATCGCCGCCGTAGACCACTTCGACGCGCACGTCGGCCTGCGCGACGACGGCGCACGTCGCCAACACGCCGACGACGAGGAGGCGGAGAAAGGTACCCATGTCGTTCTTTTTCGGGTCCATCCGTCTCCGGCCTTGAGTGCTGCGGGGAGGCTGCAAACCCGCGCCGCCACGCGTAAACTCCGGCCATGACCTCAGGACGCGGCGCTGTGTCGATATCGACGTTCCTCCAAGTCGTGACGACGGCTCTGCTCGTCGCCTTCCCCGGTTTCGCGCAGACCGACGGCTCCACCTCGCGTCCGTCGTTTCTCGGCCCCGGCCCCATGTGGCGCGGCCCCGTGAGGCCGACCGCGTCCAACGAAGTCTTCGCCACCGGCAACGGCTGCTCCATGTGCCATTCCGCCGCGCACGGCGCGACCGCGATGCGCAACGCGACCGGCGACGACGTTTCCCCCCACGGCTTGTGGCAAGCGACGATGATGGCGAACAGCCATCGCGATCCCTACTGGCGCGCGACCGTGGACAAGGAAGTCCGCGCACGTCCCGACGTCGCGGCGGAGACGGAAGCGAGTTGCCTGCGTTGCCACGCACCGATGGCGCACCACACCGCGCGCCTCGGCGGACAACCCGCGCTCTCGATGAAGGATGCTTTGAAGGATCCTCTCGCGGTCGACGGGGTCTCGTGCACCGTCTGCCACAAGATCGAAGCGACCGGACTCGGCGAACCGTCGACGTGGAACGGGCATCCTCCGATCGGACGTGACCGAGCCATCTACGGGCCGTTCAAAGACCCCGCCGCCGGGCCGATGAAGATGCACAGCGGCTACGAGCCCCAACAGGGAATGCAGATTCGGACGTCGGCTCATTGCGCGACCTGCCACACGCTGACCACGCACCACGCCCCCGACGCGCCCGGATTCCGCGAACAAACGCCCTATCTCGAATGGCGCAACAGCGACTTCAGCACCGAAGTCCCCAACAAGTCGCTCGCCGCCAATTGCCAGGACTGCCACATGGCGGATATGGGCAACGTGCGTATCGCACGCAATCCGGCGGGGCGCGACTTCTTGATCGAACCGCGTCCGTTCCGCGCTCACGCGTTTACGGGCGGCAACGCGTTCATGCTCGACCTGTTCGCCAAGCACCGCGAAGAGCTCGGGGTTTCGGCCTCGGTCGAAGCCCTCGAACGCATGGCGCGGGCGACGCGCTCGCAGTTGTCCGAGCGCACGGCGACCGTCGCCGTGACGAAGTTGAAGCATATGGACGGTCATCTGTCCTTCGACGTGACCGTACGCAACTTGACCGGCCACAAGCTGCCGACCGGATACCCTGCGCGGCGCATGTGGCTCGAAGTGCAGGTGCGCGCCGGAAACGAACTCGTGTTCCACGGCGGCGCTCCCGACGAAGACGGCAGTCTCAAGGGCGTGACGGACGAACTCGATCTCCCCCACGTCGACGTCGTGCGGTCGGCGAAGCAGATTCCGGTCTACGAACAGGTCGCCGCCGATGCCGCGGGACGCCCCACGACGACGCTCGGCCTCATGGCGACGAAGCGAAAGGACACGCGGATTCTTCCCGCGGGATGGAAGTCCGACGGTCCGCACGCGGCCGACACGGCCCCCGTGGGCATCGGCGACGACGCGAACTTCGTCGGTGGGTCCGACACGGTTTCGTACGAACTACTCGTGAATCCCGCGAAAACCGGTCGTATCCGCGTGCTCGCCTATCTGCGCTACCAGCCGATTCCGCCCGCATGGGTCGCGGATCTGAAAAACGTCGACAC
This sequence comes from Planctomycetota bacterium, assembly GCA_017853435.1. Classification (GTDB taxonomy): domain Bacteria; phylum Planctomycetota; family CAIWVZ01; genus CAIWVZ01. The sequence goes on from JAFMJN010000261.1 coordinate 2,803, forward strand.
GGAAGATGCTCGTCGATTCGTGCGCATGTACGAGGAGGCGGACCGCGGGCCGGAGACGATCACGATCGGACAAGCATTCGAGGACTGACCACCGCCGTTTTTCAGGGGATGCCGAAGACGCACGCCGCGACGCACACGAGCGTACCGACGACGACGGCCACGAGTCCCGCCGTCCGTCGTCCGCGCATGTGGAAGAGAAGCCACAATCCGGTGAACGCGGACGCGACGGTGACGACCGCCGACGCATCGACGACGAACGCCCACACGGGCCCCGCATAACGGCCCTTGTGGAGATCGTCGAAGAAAGCGATGCGCGGCTTACGCGTCTCCTGACCTTTGTACGCGCCCGTTTTCCGGTCGACGAAGACGTCCGCCGCGTAACCGGGGGCGCCGAAAATCACGGTGCACTCCCCATCGTCCACGTGCACGTCGCGGACGAGCCCCGAAAGCCCGTGGCGCTGCCGCAACGTATCGGCCACGGAGAATCGCGATCCATGTGCGGTCGGCGCTGCGAGATCCTCGGGGATCGCGTCGAGAACGCCTTCGAATTCACGCGAAGTCGGCTCGCCGGACTCCCACGATTCCGCGTGATTCAACGTCAGTCCCGTCACTCCGAAGAAGAGAATCGCCGCAAATCCGAACGTCGAAAGCCAGAAGTGGATTTGGCGCGCCCACCATCCTCCCCCTTTGGCCCCGCCGCGCGCGCGATGATTCGGGGAGTTCCCGTCTTCGGCGACCGTCACGGCTTCTTTCCGTAG
>JAFMJN010000262.1 GCA_017853435.1 Planctomycetota bacterium
TCCGACTTCGTCGGGGCGCGCGGAACGGGACCGGACGCTTCCTCCTTGCGGCGTTTCATGAACGTCCAAATCGCGGTCGCGTACGTTTCGGCGTCGCCGGATCCGATGTCGTAGGGCGTGCCTTCGCGGAACCAATCGATCACCGCGGTGAGTCCGTCTTTGCGTCGACGTTGAGCCGCTTCGTTTTCGACGACGAGAAGGCCGAGCGGCCACTTGCGATCCTCGTCTTCGATTTCGATGCGCAGACGGATATCGGGTTCCTTCGACGACGTGCCTTCTTCCTGCGGGACCGCGAGCAGTTCCTCGGGGATGCTGCACCAACTCTCCTGCAGGCTGTCGATGTCGGTGTCCAGCAGGTCCTGAGCGAGATGCGATTTCGCGACTTCGAAGCCGCCGTTCAGTGCCCATTCGAGGCGAAGGTTGTCGATCGAATTGCGCGACGCGTCGTGCTCGAGTCGGGACACCTGCGTCGCGTCCGTCACGAGCACGATCATGAGCAGAATGACCATGAGACCGAGCAGCAGCATCGAGCCGCGTTCGGGATCGCGGGGGCGGCGGGAGCGGGGAAGGCGGTCGGACATCGTGAAGGAAGGGGACGGCGAGGGGGGCGTCATTATTCCCCGTGGGGTCATTTCCCGCCTTCCGGCCGCGATTCCGTGGGCGGGACGATCACGCCGAGCCCCGTGTCGCCGGACGGAGTGATGAGCCGCGGACGGATGAAGAACAAAAGGTTCGTCCGCGCGTCCTTCGTGTGCGTCGACGAGAAAAGGAGATTGATGACTGGGATTTCCCCGAGGATCGGCACCCGGTCGTTGGCGTCCGCCTTCGACGTGGTGAAGAGACCGCCGAGCACGACGGCCGAACCGTTGCGCACGTCGACGTAGGTCGTCGCCTCGCGGACGGCCGTGATCGGGCTCGAAATCGAGAGCGTCGGGGTCTGCAGGGTCGTGACGCCGGTGAGGCTTTCGACCTTGGCCTTCACGCCGAGACGCACGATGTCCTTGCTCACGAGACGGGGCACGACGGTGAAGCCGATACCGATCTTCTTGAACTTGGTCGTGATCGTCACGCTGGTGCCGACGACGTTCTGCTCGAAGATCGGGATTTCTTCGCCCGCGTTGAATTCGGCCTTGTGGCCGTTCAGCACCGCGATGCGCGGCGCGCTGAGGACGTCGGCTTTCGTCAACGACTTGAGCGCCTGAATGAAGATGTCGAACTGAAGCGAGTCCGAGATGGTCCCGAGTTCGAGCAGAAGCGGCGACGCCGCACTGCTCGCCGATCCCGGGATCGCGGGGATGCCGGGTTGGATGCGTCCGCGGTCGAACAATCCGCCGTTCGGCACGAGCGGCGCGCCGGGATTCGACGGGTTGTACGGCTGGTTGCGGTTCAGGATGTAGGAGTCGATGCCGAAGCCGAATTCGTCGGTTTCGCGCACTTCGACGATGCGCGCTTCGACTTCGAACTGCGGAATGCTGGTGCCGACGAATTCGACGAGCGCGATCGCGGCGTCGAGCGCCTCGCGCGTGCCCGTGAGCAGGAGACCTTCGTTCGTGATCGTCGCCGGGCCGGTGCCGTTCCCCAAAAGGTCGCGGGTCATTCCCGGTTCGACCGTCTTCTGAGTGAGGGCGGTGATCGCCGGATGGTCCTTCAACAGCGCCATGATGTGGGTCGCCTGCTCGGGCTCGAACCACAGCATCTGCGAGAAGGTGCCGTTCTTGTTGTCGTGCTCCGGCGGCTCCCACGCGGGCGCTTCGGGCGCGAGCTGGAATTCCGGGCGATCCTGCTTCGTCAGGCTGACGGGTTCGGAAAAGTAGGCGCGCGAAAAGTCTTGGATGTCGGTGCCGCAGCCCGCCGCGACGAGGAGCAGAGCGATCGCCGACAGTGCGCGACGCACGTCAGTCTTTGGCGAGGTTGGAGAGGACATCCGAGGTGATGTCCGGCAGCGTCGTGTTGTCGACGCTGATGGCACCCGTTTCCGCGACGATGTCGAACCCGCCCGCGGCCGACGCCTTCGCGACGGCGGCCTTGAAGCGGTCCGAGGCGCCCTTCGCCAGCAGGCAGTATTCGGCCGTGTTCGGCGAGAGCTTGCGGCGCGCGATCGTCTTCCACTCCGGAGTCGCGTCGAAGACGGTCCGCGACACGAGCGTCGCGGGCTTCTTCCAAGAACGCCCGTCGACGGCGCCGGTCGGCAGATAGACGCGTCCCGTGTTCATCACCTTCACACGCACGGGCGTGTCGTCGGCGGCGACGACCTTGAGACCCGCGCCGAGGACGGCGCAGAACAGAAGGAGCGAGGCGAGACGGGACGTGCGGCTCATGGGTCGTTTATCGTAAGGGCGGGCGGTGGGGCGTCAAGCAAAAACGGGATGAAGAGGCGGTCAGGACGGCGGGGACCACTTCGTGACCCGGTTGCCCCCGGTGCGTCGGGATTGCCCCAACGCCGCTTCCGCGTGCGCCGTAAGGTCTTCGGGCGCGGGGGTCGATTCGGCGGAGAAGCCCGCCACCCCGGCCGACATCGTGACGATTCCCATCACCTCGGGGGCCGACAGGGAACGCTTCTCGACCGTCGCGAGGACGCGGGCCGTCATCACGGCGGCGCCGCTGATGTCCGTCTGCGGGAGCACGAGGACGAAGCCGTCGTCGTTGCGCCCGACGTGGTCGATGTCGCGGGATTCGCAGAGGAGGATGCCCGCGACCGTGGTGAGGAGGCGCTTTTTGACCTCGGCATCGGCGATCGGGGCGCCGTCGAAGGCGAGGGCGACGACCGAAAGAGCGGTGCCGAAACGCCGGGCGCGCTTGATCTCTTCGGCGAGTTTGATCGAGGTGTAGGGCCCGTTCCAAAGACTGGTGATCGGGTCGGTGATGTGCCGCAGGACGGGGTTGTCGTTCTTCGGTCCCGACGCGAGGTCGTCGAGCAGGGAGGGCGCGGACTTCGCCCCCGCCTCGCCGTCGGCGAGGTGGGCTTCGATGATGGTCACCGGGCCCGGGTGACGCTTCGCGACGTCGAGCGCCGAGGTGGCGGCCGTCGACGACGTGACGTGGAACCCCGCGGCCTTGAGCGCCTTCGCGGCGCGCTCGATGCGGGAGGTGTCGGAGTCGGCGAGGATGAGGGGGGAGGGGGTGGCCATGGTCGATTCGCCTTACGGAAGGGGTTTCGCGGATGATCCGCGATCCGGGGGACATTTTCGACCGATAACCCGCTGCGGCGGAAGGAGTTTTGGACAAATCGGGTCCGAAGACGATAAAAAGGGAGGTCTCGACCGATGTCCGACCCGTCACCGACCCCTTCGAAGTTCGCCCCCCCTCGACCGGATGCGGTCGCGGACTTGGTGGGGCTCTACGGCCGGTGGCCGTTCGTCGAGCGTCGCAGCGGCGCCGACCGACGGAGCAAGCCGACCCGGATGCTCTCGAAGTGGAACTTCTGGGGAACCCGCGCCCGCGGTCGTCGGCGCGGAGAAGACCGCAACATTTACGTCGATCGCTACGAGGCCAGCGATCTCGTCGTCGTTTCGGTGATTCTCATCC
>JAFMJN010000050.1 GCA_017853435.1 Planctomycetota bacterium
CCTGTGGGGGTTGCCACCCGAGAGCCTTTCGGCCCGCGGGGATGTCACGTGACGGCTTCCCACCACCGGCCGACCGATTCCCCGAACTGGTTGCCACGGCTCGCCGGGCGCACTGGTGAACGGGATGACGGTCGAGAGGTTGCCGACGGTGCGTTCGCACCCGGCGCTGGGCAAGGAGAACTTCCATGACGACGTCCGACAACAAGAAGAACGTGGTGGCGGCCAACCGCATCCACGACAACGACACCGGTTCCCCCGAAGTGCAGGTCGCGCTGCTCACGGATCGCATCCGTCACCTGACCGAGCACCTCAAGGGTCACATGAAGGACCACGCGTCCCGTCGCGGCCTCCTCATGATGGTCGGCAAGCGCACGAAGCTGTTGAAGTACCTGCGCAACGCCGCTCCGGCTCGCTACACGGCCCTCGTCGAGAAGCTCGGCCTCCGCAAGTGATCGCGCGTCCGCGCGGCCGCTTGAATTGACACAACACCCCGCCGGGGATCCGTCCCCTGCGGGGGTTCCGCATATAAACCTATGTTCAACATCACCAAAGTCACACGCACCGTCGCGGGCCGCACGATCTCCTTCGAGACCGGCCGCATCGCCCGCCAGGCTCAGGGAGCCGTTTTCGCGCAAATGGGAGACACCGTCGTGTTGTCCACCGTTTGCGTCGCGAACCCCCGCGAGGGCCTCGATTTCTTCCCGTTGACCGTCGAGTACCGGGAAAAGACCTACGCCGCGGGCAAGTTCCCGGGCGGCTACATCAAGCGCGAAACGCGCCCGTCGAACGGCGAGATCCTCGTGTCGCGCCTCATCGACCGCCCGATGCGCCCGCTCTTCCCGGAAGAGTACCGCAACGAGGTGCAGGTCATCTCGACGGTCATGTCGGCCGACAAGGTCAACGATCCCGACACGCTCGCGATGAACGGCTCGTTCGCCGCCGCGATGCTCGCTCCGATGCCCTTCAAGGGCCCGCTCGCGGCCGTGAAGGTCACGCGCGTCGGCGGCAAGTTCATCGCGTTCCCGACGCCGGATGAACTCGATGCCGGCGATATGGACATCGTCTTCGCGGGCACGAAGGACGCGATCATGATGGTCGAAGGTGAAGCGCGCGAAATCGGCGAAGCCGACTTCCTCGCGGCCTACGACTTCGGCGTCTCGGTGATCCACGAGATCATCGACATGATCGAAGAGCTCCGCGACAAGGCGAACCCGGAACCCTGCACGTGGGCACCGCCCGCGGGTGGTCCCGGCGAGCTCCACGAGAAGACCAAGCGCAACTACCGCTCGCTCATGCGCGAGGCGTACGCGACGTCGGGCAAGCACGCCCGTTCGGACGCCGTCGACGGCGTGAAGAAGGCGGCGGTTGAAAATCTTTGCCACCCCGACGACGCGACCTACGCGGCCGACGTCAAGTTGGTGAAGAAGGCGCTTGCCGATCTCGAATACGAAGTCGTGCGTCAGATGTGCCTCGACGGCAAGCGCGTCGACGGACGTGCGCTCGATCAGGTTCGCCCGATCGCGATCGAAACCGGCGTGCTTCCCCGCACGCACGGATCGGCGTTGTTCACCCGCGGCGAAACGCAGGCGATCGTCACCGTCACCCTCGGAACCACGCGCGATCAGCAGATCGTCGACGGCCTGATGGGCGAGTACGGCAAGCGTTTCGATCTTCAGTACAACTTCCCGCCGTTCTCGACGGGTGAAGTGAAGCCGATCCGCGGCACGGGCCGTCGTGAAATCGGTCACGGCAATCTCGCCGAGCGCGCCGTCAAGGGCGTGTTCCCGGCGGAAGCGTCGTTCCCGTACACGACCCGCGTCGTGTCGGAGATCACCGAGAGCAACGGCTCTTCCTCGATGGCCTCGGTCTGCGGCGCGGTTCTCGCGCTGATGGATGCGGGTTGCCCGATCACGCAGCCGGTCGCCGGCATCGCGATGGGTCTCATCAAGGAAGGCGGCGATATCGCCATCCTCTCCGACATCCTCGGAACGGAAGACCACCTCGGCGATATGGACTTCAAGGTCGCCGGATCGGGCCGCGGCATCACCGCGGTGCAGATGGACATCAAGATCACGGGCATCACCCGCGACATCATGAGCCGTGCGTTGGAACAGGCCCGTCGCGGCCGCTTCCACATCCTCGGTGAAATGAAGAAGGCGATGCCGACGGTCCGTCCGTCGATCAGCAAGTACGCGCCGCGTCTTCTCGTCCTCCAGATCAGCGTCGACAAGATCGGCCTGCTCATCGGACCGGGCGGCAAGACGATCAAGAAGATCCAAGAGGACACGGGTGCGACGATCGAGGTCAACGACGAAGGCGTCGTCAACATCTCGTGCGTCGAGCCGGAAGGCGCCGAAAAGGCGCGCGCGTTCGTCGCCGGCCTCACGGCCGAAGTCGAAGTGGGCGCGACCTACAAGGGCAAGGTCGTTTCGATCAAGGACTTCGGCGCCTTCATCGAAGTGCTCCCCGGACAGGAAGGTCTTTGCCACATCTCCGAGATGGGCGAAGGCTACGTCGCTTCGGTGACGGATGTCGTCAACATCGGCGACGAGGTGCAGGTCAAGGTCATCCTGAAGGACGACCAGGGCCGCCTCAAGTTGTCGATGCGCGCCGTGACCGACCCGGATTGGGAAGCCAAGCGCGCGGCGGGCGGCGGTGATCGTCCGCGCGGCGACCGCGGCCCCCGTGGCGGTGGCGATCGTGGCGGGTTCCGTGGCGGGGATCGTGGTCCGCGCGGCGGCGGCGATCGCGGTGGATTCCGCGGCGATCGTGGCGGCGATCGTGGTCCGCGCGGCGGTGAAGGTGGCGGCGAAGGCGGTGTCGACCGCTGGTAGTCCGTTCGCCCCGAACTGATCGCAGGCGACGCCGGTTCCGAAAATTCGGAGCCGGCGTCGTGCGTTTGAGGGGGGCCGAACCGGATTCGCGTTTATCGATGCGGGTCCGAAGTACGGAGAGCCGCTTGGGCGGGTGAAGTCGTTGGGAGCCGGGAGGTTCCGGCGGCCGCCCCCTAGCGGACGACGGGCGACGGGTCTACACTCACCCCCGGGACGGCGATTTCCAAGCATCGAAGTCGCCTTTTGGGGAAAGAAGCCGGAACGACGCCGTCGTGCGGGTTCGGGTGAGTTGGGGAAATCGTCATGCAAATCGGAAAAGTGAAGTGGTTCGACAACCGCAAGGGCTTCGGCTTCATCGAGCAGCCCGGTGGTGAGGACGTCTTCATCCATTTCACCGCCATCTCGGGTGACGGTTTCCGCACGTTGAACGACGGCGAGATGGTGTCCTTCGAATCCGTTCCGGGTCCGAAGGGACTCCTCGCGCGCAACGTGCGCCGCGTCGCGGCGGACGCCGCGGCCGACGCCACCGGCGCGATGTGATCCGCTTGGGGGGGCGGGGCGCCCCCCTTAGAGTTTCTCCGAACCTTTTCCGGAGAACTTCATGTCCGCTTCGCGCCCGCGATCCGTCGTCGATGTCTCGGCCTTCGAGGCCGCCCGCCCTCATTGGGAAAAGGTGGCGGACGTCATCGATCAGTGCATCGACTTGATGCTCAACCACCGCCAAAGCGGTCATCCGGGCGGTTCGCGGTCGAAGGTGCATGCGGTCGTCACGACGCTCCTCTCGGGAGCGATGCGGTACGACTTCCGCCACCCGACCAAGCGTTTCAACGACCGATGCGTGTTGGTGGCGGGACATACCGCACCCGTCTTCTATGCGACATTGGCGGTCTTGAACGATGCGCTGCGCGCCCGCCATCGCCTGACGGGCGACGCCCGATTCGCCTTCCCGCACGACGACGAGTTCGCGCTTTACCCGGAACACCTGCTCGACTTGCGTCGCAACGGCGGATTGCCGGGCCACGCCGAAATGGAAGGGCGCACCCTCTTCTTCAAGTTCAACACCGGACCGACGGGCCACGGAGCTCCGGCCGCCGCGGGTGAAGCGCTCGCGTTGAAGCACGCGGGAGCGGGCGACGTGCGCGTGTTCGCGTTCGAGGGCGAAGGCGGACACACCGCGGGCGCCACCCACGAGACGAAGAACTCGGCGTGGGGATTGGGACTCTCGAATCTCGTGTACGTGTTGGACTGGAACGACTACGGCATCGATCCCAACGCGAACTCGTCGGTCGTCCACGGAAATCCGCAGGTGTGGTTCGAATCCTACGGATGGAAAACGACCGGCACCGAGTCGGGGAGCGAGTTCCCGCACATCGTGCGGGCCTTCCACGAAGCCCTCGACACGCCGAACCCCGATGGCCGTCCGGTCGCGATTTGGTTGAAGACGGTCAAGGGGCGCGGATACGGCGTGACGGGCTACAAGTCGCACGGCAAGGCGCACGATCGCAACGGTGCCGCCTTCTGGGCCACGAAGAAGGAGTTCATGGATCGCCACGGCGTGGTGTTCGACTCCTTCGGCACACCCGACGTGAAGGACGCCGCCGAACTCCGCCGCCAGTGCGCGGCGAATCTCGGAATCGCCCTCGACGTCCTCAGGAACGACGCCGCCTGTCTCGAATGGTTGACGGATCGCCTCGTCGCCATCGGCGATTCCGTGCCGCAGGATATTCCCGGACTCCGCATGCCGGACGAAGATCCGTCGAACGATCCGGTGATCGCGGACTGGAAACACTATCCCGAAAGCCTCTACGCCAAGCCCGGCGAAAAGGCCGCCAACGGCAAGGCGTTCGCGACGTGGGCCGCATGGCTGAACGCCCATGCGCGAACGAAGTGGGGACGCCCCCTCGTCATCGCGTCGTCGGCGGATTTGGCGGAATCGACCAACATCGCCGGATTCGCGAAGGACTTCGGCGACGTGAAGGGCTTCGGTTGGTACGACCGCGCGAAAAATCCCGGCGGCGCTCTTCTGCCGCAGCAGATCACCGAGTTCGCGAACGCGGGCATCTCGGTCGGCATGGCCACCGTGAATTTTTCGTCGACGCCTTTCGAGACGTTCTCGGGCTACTGGGCCGCGTGTTCGACCTACGGGTCGTTCTCCTATCTCAAGTACGGTCCGATGCGCCTGTTCTCGCAGCTCGCTCAGGACTGTCCTTTGAAGGTCGGCAAGGTCATCTGGGTCGCCGGACACTCGGGACCGGAAACCGCCGAAGATTCGCGCACCCACTTCGGCATCTACGAGCCCGCGGTCGGACAACTGTTCCCGGACGGTCACACGATCAACGTCTATCCGTGGGAGCACAACGAAGTCGCGCCGCTTCTCGGCGCCGCTCTCGCGACGTCGGCGCCGATCGTCGTCCTTCACTTGACGCGTCCGCCGATCACCATTCCGGATCGGGCGAAACTCGGCATGCCGTCCCATCTCGACGCCGGCCGCGGGGCCTACGTCATGCGCGACTACAAGGCGGACCAACCTCGCGGAGGCTGCCTGTTCGTGCAGGGAACGTCGACGACATCCGAAATGGTCAAACTTCTCGAGGCGGGAACGTTCGACGCCGAAGGTTTGAACGTGAAGATCGTCGCGGTCCCCTCTTGGGATCTCTTCCGCCTGCAGACGCCGGAATACCGCGCGTCGATCGTCGGCAAGCACGACTGGGGCGATTCGACCGTGGTCGCGAATTGCGGGCGTCGCACCGCGCGCGACTGGATCGGAACGAAGATCGCCGAGGACTACGCCATCACTCCCGATTTCGACGATCGTTGGCGAACGGGCGGTTCGGTCGAGGAGATCCTCGACGAAGCACACATCAACGCGAAGTGGATCTTGGAAGGTGTTCGGCGTTTCGTGAAGGATCGTCCTTCGCGGCTCGCTCGGATGCGCGCCATGATTCCGGAGGCCTGACATGGGACTGCGCACCGACCGTGAATACGACGAACCGTGCGTGCATCAGCTCGCCGTGTTCATGCACAACCGGATCGGACAACTTCGCGACGTGCTCGCACGCCTCGAAGAAGCCAACGTGGCGGTGCATGCGCTCTCCATCGTCGACGCGGTCGACTATGCGGTCGCGCGACTCGTGACCGACAAGATCGACGCCGCGCGTCGAGCGTTGAAGGAGGCGGGTTTTCCGATCACGGAAACCATGTTGCTCGCCGTCGAGATCCCGGACGACCGCGGAGGGCTCCTTGCGGTGACGCGCGCGCTCTTGGCCGCCGAGATCAACATCCATTACGCTTATCCGCTCTTCACGCGACCCCGTGGACACGGTGTCGTGGCACTCCACATCGACAGTCTGTCGTCGGCGGGCAAGGTGCTCGAAAAGCAAGGGTTCGGTCTGCTCGACGACCGCGATCTCGAGGTGATGGGATGACGCAACGCGAGCCGACTTTCATTCACCCGACCGCGTGTGTGGATCCGCGCGCGCGCATCGGCGAGGGGTGCCGCATCGGGGCCTTCGCGGTGGTGGAAGATGGTGCCGTGCTCGGTGACGGTTGCGTCGTCATGGCGCACGGGATCGTTCACGGAAACGCGACACTCGGTGACGATTGCGTCGTTCATCCGAGCGCGGTGATCGGTGGCGATCCGCAAGACCTGTCTTGGAAGGAAGGTGGCCAACGCGTCGTCGTCGGTCACCGTTGCGTCTTCCGCGAGGGGGTGACGATCCACCGATCGAAGTATCCCGAAGGCGCGACGCGCATCGGCGACGACGGATTGTTCATGGCGAACAGCCACGTCGCCCACGACTGTGTCATCGGCAACAAGGTGATTCTGGCGAACTCCGCCCTGCTCGCGGGACACGTCGAAGTCGGAGATCGCGCGCTTCTCTCCGGAAACACGGCGGTTCATCAGTTCACGCGTATCGGGAAACTTGCGATGCTCTCGGGACTTTCCGGCGCGGTGCAAGACATCGCGCCGTTCCTTACCGTCGCCGGTGGACGATCCGTGGTGCGCGGCGTCAATCTCATCGGGATGAAGCGCGCGGGTTACGACGAGGCGCAGCGTCGTCGGGTCATGAACGTATACAAAGAATGGTTTGCCGCTCCATCCGTGAGTGAAGGCGCGGGCCTTCTCGCCGATCTCGCATCCAAACATGATGAGATCGCGGAGATCTACGCGTTCGTCTCCGCAGCTTCGCCTCGCGGCTTCGCGCGGCCCGACCCGGATCATCCGCTGTCGGCGGATCGCGGTTAGCGACCGACGGCGTCGCGGAGCGCCCGCAGGCGCGCGTCCCCGTCGCGGACATCCGGTTCGAGCCAGTAGCCTTCCGTCCACTCGTTCATCGCCGCGACGAACATCGGTGCGTCCGGGCCGTGGGTGGACGTGGTCCAATGCGCGGCCTTTGCCGCGTGTCGTCCGAAAGCTTCCGGAGAATTGCCGACGATGATCGGCGACCACGGAAATCTATCGGGTCGAATCTTGTCGTACAGCGTCGCGCGGGGAGTCGCATCCCATCCCGTGGCGACGGACGGGTAATAGGGTAGTCCGGTTTCGGCGGTCATCGTCGGCCACTCCGACTCGACGACGGTCGCGCGCTCCGCGTAGTTCTGGATGCGTGGGCCCTTCCAGTCGGGCAGTTTCACGTAGTGGGTGACGCTGTCGAACCCGAGATCTCGTAGATGCGGGCGCAGACGCGGTTCGGGATCGATGGCGGCGACGTGGAGCCCTCCCGTGCGCGCCTTGACGCGGGCGATCGCTCGTTCCGCTTCGCGGAGCCCCGTCTGACGGACGAAGAGCGACGTGTCGTAGATCGACCAGTAAGGGACCCCGCCGAGCTTCCAGTAGTCGGCGCGTGAAAAATAGCGGGCCCCCCAATCGTCGATCAGCGCGGCGAGATCGTCGGAGTCCGTGTAGACCTTGCGATGCCCCATGGGAGCGAGAGGGTCCACGACACGCATGGGGAGGACTCGGTGCGGCATGCGGTTCGCCCACATGACCGCGAAGCGCGTTTTACCCGGATGAGTGTCCAGGGCGGGAAGCAGCCCGTCGTCGAGGGAGGCTTCGAACACCTTCTTTCCGCGAGACCAGAACGCTCCGTGCACCAATACGTCGATCCCGAACGTCCCACACGCTTCGAGCCGCGACCGATGGATCTCCGGCCGCGAGTCGTCGTAGATCCCGGAGGCCGGGAGCGGCGGAGGAACGTGGCCGTCGAAATGCGGCGCGGCGGCCTTCAGCAGTTCCCACTCGGTCCAACCTTGACCAAAGTGTACGTCCCGCTCCGGGCAGGGGTGCCAACCACCGAAAACGTAGACTGCGACCGTCGGCGACATGGGACGACGGGGGCTCAGCCCCCGCCGTTGCCCTGTCCGCCCTGTTGCGGATCGCCGTTGCCGCCGTTGCCGCGATTCCCGCGTCTGCCCCGTTGACCGGGCTGGCCGTTGCCGCCGTTGCCGCCATTGCCGCCGCCGTTTCCTCCGGCCGCGCCTTGTCCGCGCCCACGCCCGCGGGGAGCTCCCGTCGCGTCGGTCGGGTTGCCTGGAGCGCCGCCCGTACCGGGCCCGGCGCCCCCGCCGTTGCCGCCGCCTTGTCCACCGCCGCGTGGGCCGCGTCCGCGACCCGCTTGGCGGAGCAATTCCGCGGTCGTCGCGTCGAGCGTCACGGTGAAGGCGAGACGTTGGTCGTTCTCGCCGACGACGATGTCGCCGAGCGGGATCCAGTTGGAGTTGCCGCGTCCTTCCATGACCGCGGACGCGCGGATCGACCACTTGCCGGGCATGAGTCCCTGGATTTCGCCGGACATGACGCCCGGTTCGAGGGACACCGTCTGTTGGTTGCCACCTTGGAAGCGCCCTTGCCCACCGTTCTGCATGGCTTCCATCGCGGCGCGCATCTCTTCTTCCGTCATCGCGGGTTGAGCCCGGAGTCGGAAGTTGCGGAGGCCTTCGATCGGGGGGAATCCGCCGGGCAGGGCGAACGTCACGAGGACCGTCGCGCCCTTGTTCATGCGGACGGTGAAGGGAAAGGCCGGATTCGTGAAGGACTGTTCGCGGTATCCGTCGAACGCCACTTTGACGGTCAGGTTTTCGACGCGATGCACGAAGGACGGCGCGACGTGTCCGAACGAGTCGGTGCGCATCGGCCGCCCGAAGCGGAAACCTCCGAAGCCCATACGACCGCCGCCGCCGCGGCGCATGCCGTTGCCGTTGTCTTGGCCGTCGTCGAACGTGACGGACGCCCCCTGTAGCGGGCTGCCGCGTTCATCCGTGACGGTGACGTCGCCGATCCACGCTTCGGTGCCGATCACGAGATCGGCGAGGCGCGGGTCCGCCGTCGGTTCGCCACCTTTGACTTCGATGTTCGAAATCGTCGTGACGTCCTCGCCGTCGTAGGCGAAGACGATGTCGTAGTTGCCGGGCTTCAATTCGCGCAGCGTGAAGGAGCCGTCCTTCGCCGCGCGTGCGCGGGCTCCGCCCGGCGCGACGAAGCGCATCCACGGCGCACCGTCGGATTGCGACATGAGATTCGAAGGAGCCGCCGTCATGGAGATCGCGCCCTTCATCGTCGGGATCGCCATGCGCACTTTGCCCACCAGCGATCCCGTCGGGGCCACGGTGACCTTGACGTCGGTCGTACCCGGCTTGAACGACACGGCTTCCGCACGCGCGCCCTTCGATTGGGCCGTCACTTTGAGCGGAAGCTCCTTGACGTCGTCACCCGCGACCGCGCGCAGTTCGAATCGGCCTTCTTTGTCGGAACGGTTCGACAGGTTGAACAGTCCGAACGCGCCTCGATTCGGACCGCGTCCGCCGCGTCCACCGCCTTGGTTGTCCGCGTTGTTTTGGTTTTGGCGAAGGGCGACGGCCGCTTCGGAAAGATCGATGGTGACGCGGGCGTTCGGAACGGGAACTCCACCCGCGTCGACGACGACTCCCGCCACGAGAACCGGGGGACGATCAATGCGAATGTCGGGAAGCGTCTGAACTTGTCCGGGGGCCGTCCCCGTGAAGGGATGCGTCGCGAGGACGGCGTCGTTGCCGCCACCCGGTCCGAATCCGCCGTCGCTCTTGCGGAATTTCATCGTGCCGGGTCGATCGATATCGACCGGAATACGTACGAGTCCGGTTTCGTCGGGCTCGACGTCGACGGGACGATTCCCGCCGCCGCGTGCACCGCGGGCGTTCGGCGGGCCGCCTCGAACTTCGACGGACGTCGTCGCCGTCGCCGTTGCGGGGGCTGCGGGTGCCGTCGGGGCTTCACCGACGTACGCGAGTTCCGCCGAGAAGTTTCCCGTGGTGATCGGAGTGCCGACGTCGTCGATCAATCGTGCCGTGAGGTAGGGCTGCGCCTTGCCCAGTTCGATCTCGAGGTCGGCGGTTTTCGTTTCCGTCGGAAGCGTCAGCGTGGCCCGTGTCGTCACGCGGTCGTCCGCGCCGAGACTGAACCGGACGACGGCTCCGGCTTTGAATCCGGCGATCGACGTCTTCGTCCCGCTGAAATCGCGGCGGCCGAAGGCGTTGTTCATCATGCCCATCATGCCGCCTCGCCCGCCTCCTTGGCCCCCGTCGGCATTCTCGATCTGCCATGTCAGATTGAAACGTTCGGGAAGAGGATCTCCGAAGGCGGCTTTGACGACGACGTTGACGGTGATGATGTTCGGTACGCGAATGATCGTGCGGCCCGCCGTGCGGGGATTCACTTTCTCCGTGACTGCATCGGCCCCGAGGAGTTGGGCGGCCAATGTGATTTCTTCGGACTCGTACAGCTCCGGATCGAGAGCGGTCACCTGAAGGCGTGCGACGCCGTCGGGATCCGCGGTCCACTGACGGGCCATGCGGGCGCGATTGAAAGGATCATCGAGATTCGCTTGAACGCGGACTCCGGGTACCGGGGTGCCGTTCGTATCGACGACTTGCACGTCGACGTTCTTGATCGGGCGAATCACGACGCGCTTCTGAGCGCCGAGATCCTGCGGGTCGTTCGGGTCGAATGACGCCATGCCGATCGCATCTTGGTGCTTGGCGATGATGTCGATCGAGCGCGTGACGGGTTCGTCGACGGCCACGCGTCCTTCGGAGTCGGTGGTCATCGTGCGCATCGGCTTCGGAGTGTCGTCGGAGGGGAACATTCCGCCGCCGCGTCCGCCACGACCGAAGCCGCCGCGAGCACGCTGGAACTCGACGGTCGCGCCTTTGACTGGGGTGTCCGATTCGTCGACGACGATGATGGACAACGCGCCGGGCGTGTCGGCGTCGATCGCGTTCGACTTGTCGAACGCCGACGTCCTCAGCGTGCCGACGGCGTCGGCCGGGCCGAGTCGCTCGGGAGCGTCCGCGGTGGTTGCGGCCCCTTCGCGCGACACCGCCGAGACGGCGGTACCGTCATCAAGCAAAAAGAAGATCCCGAGGCCGACGAAGAGCACGGCGGCGAGGGCGAACATCACGGGCTTCGACATGACCACTCCGACGGAATGCGGACGCCAGGTTCCGTAGGTAGTTGATACGCATTCGTGGGCGGTTCGTTTCGAGAATCCGGGCCGAAAACGAAATTTCCGACCCGCCTTGTCCCGCAACCCCGACCCTCCGCGAGTGTGGGGCCACGATCGACCCGGATCGACCCCGAAACGGGCCGAAAAAGACCTCGGCCCCCGCCGCGCGTGAGCGCGACGAGGGCCGAAGCCGTTCACCTGGTCCCCGGCGGACCATCCACCGGGGTCGTCGAAGAAGAGAATCAGTATCCGAACGTGAGGTTCAAGCCGTTCGACGAGTCGAACCCGTCGGGTTGGAACGTGAACGCCTGCAGCGAGATCGCGAAGCAGAGGATCGCGGGATCCGACGGAATGATGTCCGTGTAGGACCACGCACCCGCCGCGTCCGGAGTGAAGGTGCCGAGGACCGCCACCGAGCCGGCCGTGTCGAGATAGAACGGGCACGGGCCGAGCTGGGCGTAGGTCTGGACCTGATAGCTGAAGCCGAGGACGCCGAAGGCGTTCGGACGGGCGTTCACGATCGACATCGTTCCGGATTGTCCGAGGCGCGGCGGCGTGCCCGAAAGGGCGAGCGGGTAGGAGCCGCACGAGACGCCGAAGGTCGCGGCGACCGCCGACGATTCGGAGATGTTGATGTAGAACTGGCCGACGTCCGTCGCGCTGTAGCCGGCGACGCGGATGAGGTAGAGCTGACCCGCCGTGACCGCGACGTTGTCGATCTGCGACTGGTAGCCGCTCGGACCACAGAGTCCGCTCGTCGTACCCGCATCGTCGTTGCAACCGATGAGGTTGAAGCCGATGTCGTAGATCGTCATCTGCGAGTCGGCGAGTTCGCCGGGGTTCGTGATGGCGTCACCACCGCAGGTCGAGAAGCTCGCCGTGCCGGTGCAGGACGGCGTATACACGAAGAACAGGTCGCGCGCGCCGTTGCTGCCCGCACCGCACGTCGTGTTGAAGCCGAATTGATTGGCCGACATCGCGTTGGTGTTGTCGAACGGACCGTTTTGGCCGCGGGCCACCGGAACTGCGCCGTAGTAGACGTCGTTCGCGATGGTGTAGACATTGATCGTGGCCGAAGCGGAACCGTTGGTCGCACCGGTCGCGCTCGCGGTGATCGGGAGCGTGTACGCCACGGTGGAGAGCGAATAGACGGTCGCCTGGTACGAATAGGTCCCGTCGCCGGCCACCGCGTCGCCGTTCAGACCGTCGTCACGCATGACTTGGCCCGGGGCGCCGCCGATCGCCGTCGTGTCGACGGTCACCGCGAGGTTCGAGATCGGTGCCGTCGCCGGAGCTGGCGAAACCGTCGCCGTGATGAGAGGCATGCCAGTCACGAAGTTCACCGCCGGAGTCGCCGCCGCCGCGATCGTGAGACCGGCGGGCGGGAACGCCGAAGGCGTGTACCGATAGATCAAGCCGTTCGCAGGCTTCTTGCCCGCGCCCGTACCGACGTAGTGGCCGTTGGCGGCCGACGTGGTTGCGGTGAACGGCGCCGACCACGAGTAAGCGGTCGACGTCGAGGTGCAGATCTTGTAGTCGGTCACGGGCGAGGCCGCGTTGCCCTTGATGCCGACGGATCCGGACGTCGTGGCGGCCGGGAAGGCCGTGCTGCCGATGTCCCAATCGCCGTACGTGAGTTCGATCACGCCGGAGGTCTCGTACAACTTCACTTGGAAGTCGAAGGACATCGTGAGGATCTGGCTGTTCGAAGTGGCCGACGTCCATGGACGCATGTTGGTCCACTGGATGACGCAGACGCGATTCGGGGCTGCTCCGATCGTTTGGACGCGGATTTCCGCATTCGCATCGGCGGCCTGCAGATCGCGGCCGAACGCGCCGACCGTACGGGCCTGAGCGGTTGACGACGCGAAGTTGTAGGTCGTCGCAGCACCCGCGACGCTCGACAGTTTGGCCCAACCGTTCGTGGATACGCCCATCACGTTAGTCCAGCCTCCGCCGGAGGCCGTCCCGCCGAACGGGAAGTCGAAGCCGATAGGGACGTTGTTGTAGAACGTATCGTCGATCGCCGAGCCGGCTTCGAGAACGAGCCCTCCCGTGATCGGCGCATAGGGGCCGGGATTGTTGGTGGAGAACGCGTACGTCGCCGTCTGCTGCGCCGAAAGCGCGGCGACGAGCGCCGACGCGGCGAGCAACGAACGACCCAGGGAACGAAGTTTCATGGTGATTCTCTCTTGCTGTCGAACTCGAAACACAAGGCCCGATACGACCTTGCTTTTTTCCAAACACGCCTAACCCCTTGTCGGGGCATGGGGAGGCTAGCGTTCGGATTTGCGAGGTGCAAACAATCCGTCTGTTTACGTCGAGAAAGTCGGATTTCGCCGAAAAGATCCGGCGTGTCGCGTCGTGCTTCGAGCGATCACAAGCCTCGTTTTTAAAGGCTTTTATGCGAATTCGCGAGCGACGCCGAATTGATGCAAGTCGACGCGCCTAACTCGGGCGCGTCGACGCAAGTCTTCGCGGGTCAGTTCCCGATCGTCACGTTGACCGCGTTCGTGACGCCGAATCCCGACGTGCCGGAGGTCACGCACTGCAGCGTCAACGCGGCGCATTCGAGCGCCGGATCGTTCGGAACGGGGGTCGAATACGACCACGCGCCGACGCCGTCGGTGTTGAAGGGAAGGTAGAGAAGAATGTCGAACGCATTGAGATACAGACTGCATCCCTGCCACGGTGTGATCACCGGCGTCGGCGTCGACATCAGCAGAAGACCGAACGCGTAGGCGTCCGAGCCCGTGAGTGCGATGGATGCGACCGATCCGAGGATCGGCGGTGTCGCGGCGAACGTGGCGTTCGGAGTCGAGCCGCATGAAAGTCCGAGCGTCGATGCCGTTCCCGAGATCAAACGGGTGCGTAGGAAGAACTGGCCCGGAGCGCCGGACGTCGTGCCCGAGGCCGCGACGCGGAACAGGTAGGTCCGACCACCGATGACCGTCAACGACACGACGGACTGGCGGAAATTCACAACGCCGAAACCCGCGGATTGGCCGATCCCCGCGACGGGAGGCGCTTCGGCTCCCGTATCGTCGCCGCATGCGAGTGAAACCCCTTCCGCGCTCCAAACGGAAAGGACGGTGTCGCTCATGAAGCCGGTGGGCAGCGCGATCCCCGCGCCCTCTTCGTTGCTGAAGGTCGACGCCCAAAGGGTGCCGCCGCAGGGGGCGGTCCACTGATACCACACGTCGTGGACGCCGTAGGAGTCTTCGTAGGTGCAGCCCGGGTTGGCGCTCGCCGACGAGATCCGCGCATTCCATTTGAACGGAGTCGCCGCCGTCAACGTGGACGCATTGGAGAATGGTCCGTTGGTACCGAGCGTGATGGGGAGAGCGGCTTCCGGGAAGTCGTTGGGGACGACGATCTCGGAGAGCGAGGCTCGGGTCGATGCCGTCCGAATACCGTCCGACATCGTGACATCGATGGACCACGTGCCCGTACTGCCGGTCGTGGTCGGGACGACGACGGCGGAGTAGACCCCATCGCCGGCGATGGCATCTCCGTTGGTCCCGTCGTCGTTCATCGGTGTCGTCGCGGATCCCCCGAAGGGGCTCGCGTTCCACGTCGCCGTGACGGGTGCGCCGAGAAGCCCCCCTCCGACGAGGGAGGGCGTCGCCGTGAGAACCGCGGTACCGCCGACGGCGACGAACCGAGGTTGGAGGTCCGCGTCGACCCGAAGCGTCGATGAAGGCACACCCGTCGGCGTGAATCGATAGATCAATCCGTTCTCCGGGTACTTGCCCGCGGTAGCTCCGACGTAGTGGGAACTCTGAACGGAAGCGGCGTTGGTCGCGGGGAACGTCCACGAGTCCGCCGATACCGTCGACGAGCAAATTCGGTAGTCGGAGAGACCGCTTCCGACGCGGCCTTTGATCCCTACGGACCCGGTGGTCCCGTTGAACGACGAAGTGAACGTCCAGTCACCGTAGACGAATTCGATCACCCCCGACTCGTAGAGGCGGGCTTGGAAGTTGGCCCGCATCTTCGGGAGGGTCGCTTTTTGTTGGAAGTTCTTCCACTGAACGACGCAAACGCGGTTCGGAGAAGCCCCCGATGTTTCGATGCGAATCTCGGCGGTCGCGTCCGACGCCTCGAGATTGC
>JAFMJN010000263.1 GCA_017853435.1 Planctomycetota bacterium
ACGCGGGATGGTGAAGACCGCCGACCGACTGAAGCCGTTGTTCGCCGCGTGGGGCAACGATCCAGCCGAGGTGCTCCCCTACCCGGTGATGGACCCGTGGTGGCGAGCGACCGCGGCGGCGGAGGTCCTGCGGGCGTTCGGCGCGACGGGAGCGTCGCCCGAATCCGTCACGTTCGCCGACGGCACCTACGAAATGTGGAAGGACCTTTGCGGGATGGTCTTCCGCAAAGGCACGTTGCTCGGCGCGGGCCCGGTCTATCCGGAGTTCGCCGCGTGGTGGGAAGCCGCGGGTGGACGTTTTCGACCGATCCTCGACGACGCGCTCGGCTTCCCGTTCGAGGAGATCGAACGGGCGCTCGCCACGGACCCGTCGATCACGGTGGTGTACGCCGACACGCCGTACAACGCGACGGGCGGCTACCCGGACCGCGAGCGCTTCCTCGCGATGGTCGCCCATGCACGGGAGCGCGGCGTCGCCGTCGTCGCGGACGAGGCCTACGCGAACTTCCTCGGTCCGACCGTCACGCTCGTTCCGGAGGTCGCCTCGCATCCGAACCTCGTCGTGCTTCGATCGCTGTCGAAGGCGTACGACCTGAGAGGACTTCGATTCGCGTTCGCGGTGTCGGGATCATGGATCTCTCCGACATTGAATCAAATCAGGACACCCTACGCGCCTTCCCAAACCGCCATGCGCTGCGGAATGGAAATCGTTTCGCACGGTCTCGACCTGGTGCTGCCGCTGCGCGCGGCGATCCGCGTCGCGAAAGCGGAAGTGGTCGCCCTGCTCCTCGCGCGCGGATTCGTCGTGAGGCCGACGCATCCCGATGCACCGAACGTCATGTTCGGAAAACCCGGCGTCCGTCTCGCCGACGATTTCGCGGCGCGCGGAATCCGCGTGGCCCGCGGGTCGCAGTTTTCGCCGACGTGCGGCGATCGCGTGTCCGTCGACGTGCGCATCCGAGTCCCTCTGTCGCGCACGCGCCTCGACGCTTTCCGCGCACGGCTCGACGCCTGACGGCGGCTACGGCCGGCGATCCGAACGCGCTTCAGCGCGTGTAGACGCCGGCCCACGCGGCGACGACGAGTCCCACCGAAAGCAGGACGGCGACGCCCACCATCACGACGTCGGCGACGTTCGCCTGAAGTGCCGCCCGCTTCCGGACGCCTTCGGCGTCCCACCAGTGCAGGTACGTCCGCACCGCGGCGAGCCAGTCGGCGAGGACGCCGAACGCGTCGTGGAGTTGATCCTTCGACGCGGGCTTGCCTTCCTGCTCGGGACGCGTCATGCGGGGGCTCCGAAACGAAGGGCGATACGCCCGCTCCCGAGATCCTCGCGTCCCGTCGGCGCCCAACCCGCCGCGGCGGCGCAGGCGCGAAGGACGTCTTCGGATTGGACGACGATGCGACCGTCGCGAAGCGCCTCGACGTTCGTCGGACACGCGGCATCCGTGAACACCACGTGCAAACGGCCGTCCGGCGCGACGGCGCGACGCCATGCGGTCAGCATGGCCAACACGTTCGCCGGGCTCCGCCCGTCGAGATCGAGCAGAGCGACGATGCCGGCGAGCGCGCCGTCCTGAAACGGCAGCGTCGCCGCCGCGTCGTGCCGCACGACCGAAACGAACGCGGCTTGCGGGAAATCGCGCGCGGCGCGCAGTGTTCGCGCGCGACCGCGTCCCACCATCACCACCGGATGCCCGGACCCCGCGATCGCGGCGACGTGGGCCGGGGTGGCCGGACCGAGGATCGCGACGGGGGCGGTACCGGGGCCGAGATCCGCCATCGAATCACCGGCTGCGAAGTCCGGAAGAGGAACGGCGCGCGGGCCGTCCACGTGCCCGGTCAGTCGTTCCCAAAGCAACGCGGGGTCGTCGTCGTTCCCCGGAGGACGCACGGCGCGTAGTTCCGAGACGACGCCCGCGACCGCCGCAGCGACGGCGGTTTCGACCGCGGTGGCCGCTCCGGTGGGCGACACGACGACCGGCACGCGCGTCGGAGCCGGAGCGTCGGGAGCCCCACGCGCCGCCGTGACGACGTCACGAAGCCCCGGAACCGCCGGAAGCGGGTCCATCGGGGTCGGCCGGACGACGTCCGATGCGAGCACGCGATCGCGGAGGCAGGCGAACCCGGCCGCCATTCCCCACACCGCTCCGAGCGACGCCAGGACGGGAGGTGTCGTGCCGTCCATGACCGCGCCGGGGAGCACGCCGAGCAACACGGTCGCGAGCGCCGCCCCGACGGCGATGCCGAAGGGTCGGGGGCGTTGATGCCGCTGGCGGATGGACGCCGACGCCCACAGCGCGGCGATCGGGAGCAGGATCGACACCGCGGTGATCGTCCCTTCGCGGGGCGGAATGAGCAGCGAAACGCAGGCTGCACCCTTGAACCCGCCGGGGCCGAACATCGGTGCAGCCCCCGAGACGGCCCACCAAGCGGGCAACGTCACGGCCGCATATCCCCACCCGATCCGTTTCCATCGTGCGGCGACGATGCGGAACGACCCGGGGTCGTAGGCGAGATCGAAGATCCACAGGATGACGGGGCTGAACGCGGCGGCCACGTCGATGGCGGCGGCGACCGCGCAGAGCAGCATCGCCGCCCATTCGCGTTTGCCGAGCCCGGGAAGGCCTTCGGCGTCCTTCGGCCCGAGTCGCACCACGCCCGCGAGTCCGACGGCAAGCGCCGGAACCACCGCCCGACTCAACGTGCCGGAAGCGAGCGCGAGGTGCAACGCGGGGTGCGCCATGGCGAGGATCCCGGCGACGGTCGCCGTGGCGGGCGAAGCACCGAGACGGCGGGCGAAGGCGGTGACCACCGTGGCCCAACCGGCGACGAGGAGCACGCCCCATAACGCCGGGGCCCCCGACGAAGCGAGACCGGGGAAGGTGACGAGGAGCGCCGCGGGCAGCGCCCACGGCAGCGGCCGGAAGAGGTCGCGAAGGGTCTCGGATCGGCTCGGCGCCACGGAGCCATGCTAGGGACGCGTCAACGGACGGACAAGCCGCGTTGACGCGCACCGCGCGGAGCCGTAGATAGTCGGCATCATGATGCGCGTTCTCGGTGTGGCGGCCCTCCTCACGATCCTCGCGACGGCTCAGGAATTCCGATGGCTCGACGGCCGCGGGCAACCGAAGACCGCGAAGGATCCGGCGACGATCCCCGCCGCCGAATGGAAAGGGGTCACGGTCGCCACCTCGATCGCCAAGGCGGAATCCGGCGAACGACTCGTCACGACCTGCGGGTTGACCGTCGTGCTCGAAGGCATCCAAGCTCCTGACGTCGTTTCGGACGGCACGATCCTCTCCTACCTCGGAGAAGCGGCCCGCGATCGCGCCGAAGCGCTCGCCAAAGGCAAGAACGTCACGATCGAGTTCGAAGGCGCCCGACGCCTGCCCGACGGGGCGTTCCTCGGACACGTCGTCTTCGACGACGGGACGCTTTTGTCGTCCGCGCTCTTGTCCGAAGGGATGGTGCGCCTCTGCCTCGAAGAGTCGGCGCGGCGCCACGAAG
>JAFMJN010000051.1 GCA_017853435.1 Planctomycetota bacterium
GCCGGGCGCGTTGCCGGCGGTCACGGTACCGTCCTTCGCGAAGGCGGGCTTCAGCGCCGACAACCCTTCGATCGTCGTGTCGCGCCGGACGGATTCGTCCTGCGCGAAGGCGAGCGGCGGCCCCTTCCGCTGGGGGATCTCGACCGCCGTGATCTCGTCCTTGAAGGCGCCCGCGTCGATCGCGGCGGCGGCCTTACGGTGGCTGTCGACCGCGTACGCGTCCTGCTCGGCGCGCGTGATTCCGTACTTCGTGGCGACTTTCTCCGCCGTGATGCCCATGTGGAAATCGTTGTAGACGTCCCACAGGCCGTCGTTGATCATGGAATCGACGAGCTTTGCGTGACCGAGGCGGAAGCCGTCGCGTGATCCCGGAACGAGATGCGGCGAACGGCTCATGTTTTCCATGCCGCCCGCGACCACGCAGTCGAGATCGCCCGCACGGATGGCTTGTGCCGCGAGCATGACGGCCTTCAGCCCGGAACCGCAGACTTTGTTGATGGTCAACGCACCGGCTTTGTCCGGAACGCCGCCGCGGATCGCGGCCTGTCGCGCGGGGTTTTGACCGAGTCCCGCCGGGAGGACGCACCCCATGATCACGTCCTCGACGAGTGCCGGATCGGCCCCGGAGCGTTTCACGGCTTCGCGAACGACCACGGCGCCGAGATCGGTCGTCGGGATGTCCTTCAACGATCCCATGAACTTGCCGACGGCGGTTCGAGCCGCCGAGACGATGAACGCTTCGGGCATGCGGGACTCCATGGGGCGAGCTCGCCCCCGCCTATGTTGCGCCGTGTCGCGGGTCCGTCAACTCGACCCCGTGTGGTAGCCTCCGCGCCATGACGCTTCGTCTCCCGGATCTGACGCGCTGCGACGAGTACGTCGTTCGGCAACGCCGCGAATTGGCCGAACTTTTCGGATTCGAAACCCGCAACAAGTACGAAGTCCTCGCCGGGGAGGAGCGGATCGCCCTCGTCGCCGAGAAGGGCCGCGGCTTCGCGTCGGCGATCGGGCGCCAGTTCCTCGGCCATTGGCGGACGTTCCACCTCGCGATGGTCTCCCCGACCGGCGAACTGCTCCTCGAAGCGACGCACCCGTTCCGTTGGTTCTTCCAAGAACTGCACATCACGACCCACGACGGCCGTGAACTCGGCGTCCTCGACCAGCGCTTCGCGCTGATCAAGAAACGCTTCGACGTCCGCTTCGCGACCACCGCCGCCGCCGAAGTCGCTTCGCCGCTTTGGACGCCGTGGACCTTCCGACTCACCCGTGACGGCGACGAAGTCGCCCGCGTGGAGAAGAAGTGGAGCGGCCTTCTGAAGGAAGCCTTCACCGACGCGGACAATTTCCGGGTCGTTTTCACGCCGCGAGCGCTCGGCAACGACGAGCGGGCGGTCGTGCTCATGGCGGCGGTCTTCGTGGATCTCGTCTATTTCGAAAAGAAAGCCTGACCGATGACCGACTCCACCGGCACGGAAGAAAACAAACCGCATGGCAATCTCGCCGGGCGCATCCTCTTCGGACTGCTCGTCGGAGCCGTCGCGGGGTCGCTGCTCAACTGGAAGTTCGCTCCGGCGGCGGGCGCCGCGGCGAGCCCCGAATACGAACGAGTGCGTTGGTTCGCGGACAACGTCGCCTCCCCCGTCGGGCAAGTGTTCCTCCGCATGCTCTTCATGGTCGTCGTACCGCTCGTTTTCTGCTCCCTGTTCCTCGGGGTGTCCGGACTCGGCGACCTGCGAAAGCTCGGCAAGATCGGCGCGCGCACCTTGGCGTGGTTCGGCATCACGACCGGACTCGCCGTCGTCCTCGGTCTCGTCCTGATGAACACCTTCGAGCCCGGAAAGAAGATCGACCGAGCGAAGGCCGAAGAGATCCGCAAGGAATTCAAAGGCGAAGCGGACAAGAAGGTCGAAGCCGCGAAGGAGGGAACCGGATTCGGGATCTCCACATTCGTCAACATCGTTCCGAAGAACGTGGTGAGATCCGCCGCCGACGATCGCGACACGCTCGGCCTCATCTTCTTCGCCCTCATCCTCGGGGCGGCCGCCACGGCGTTCGCCCCCGAGCGCATCAAGCCGTTCGTCGACGTCTGTCAGATCCTCTACGACCTCTGCGTCAAGGTCCTCGGTTACGCCATGAAACTGGCCCCCTACGGCGTGGCGGGCCTGGTCTTCAACGTCACGGCGAAACTCGGGATCGACGTGCTGGTGGCTCTCGGCTACTACGTCCTCGTCGCCATGTTCGGCTTGGCTCTTCACCAATACTTGGTGCTCGGCCTGCTCGCTCGTTGGTTCGGCGGATGGCCCATCGCCGATTTTTTCCGACGGATCAAGGTGCTCACGGTGACCGCGTTCTCGACGTCGTCGTCGAACGCGACCCTGCCGACGACCATCAACACGGCGGTGAACGAATTCAACGTGCCGAAACCCATCGCGGGTTTCGTGTTGCCTCTCGGCGCCACGATGAACATGAACGGCACCGCGCTCTTCGAAGGCGCCGTCGTGTTGTTCCTCGCACAGGTCGCGGGCATCGAACTCTCGCTCGGATCCCAAGCCGTCGTCGTCTGTCTCGCGGTACTCACCGCGATCGGAGCCGCGGGTGTCCCCGGCGGCTCGCTGCCGCTGCTCGCGCTCGTCCTGACCCAAGTCGGAATTCCCGCCGACATGCTCGCTCTGATCCTCGGCGTGGATCGTCTCGTCGACATGGCGCGCACCGTGCCGAACGTCACATCGGATTTGGTCTGCGCGATGTGGGTCGCGAAGAAGGAGCGGGCGGAAAAGACCTGACCGGGGCTATTCGACGTTTTGGTGGCGGGCTTCCATCGCTTCGGGAGTGGCCCCGAGCGGCGCCATGAGAGCGACCACCACGCCGTCGAGCCACAACAGCAGCGCTTGTTCGAAGAGCGTCCGCATGGGTTGGAACAACGCGGGGTCGGCGTGCGTCCCCGCCTGCGGGGCCGATAGAAGTTCCGGCGGAAGGATCGGCGGCATCCGCACGCGGAGATGGGCCAAGGCGGCGAGCGGGCCGAGGATGGCGGAGGTGATCAACGCCACACGGGCTCCGGCCGCCGCGGCGCGTCCCGCCACGCCGACCATCGATTCCGTCTTGCCCGACCCCGAACCGATCACCAGCAGGTCGCCGCGTCCGAGCGGCGGCGCCGTCACGTCACCGACGACGTGCACGTCCTTGCCGAGGTGCATGAGTCGCATCGCGAAGGCCCGCATCACGAGACCGCTGCGTCCCGCACCCGCGACGAAGACGCGGCGCGCGGCGGCCACCTCACGAACGAACACCGCCGTTTCCTCGCCGCTCACACCCTTCAGCATGCGGGCGAGCTCGGCGAGAAGCCGGTCGGGATCGCCGAGCGGCGACGTCACGACCGCTTCCCGTCCTTCGGCGTTTCCCGCGACGCGGGGGCCTTCGGCGGCGGTCCCTTGCGCACTTCGGTCGTCGCGCGCGATTCGACGAAATCGAAGATCGCGTTCGTCAACTTGATGCGCTGCACCGATTCCCGGCTTTCGATACCGAGGATCCCCGCCCCCTGTTGCGCGGACCATTCGTTGAACCAACGTCCAACCCGCATCGTGACGACGTGATAGGGACCCGCATCCACTTTGCGATCGTAGGGACGCAGATCACGGTGGTCCCACGGAACGACCGAGCCGAACTGAGACCAAAGCGTCGCCCAATCGTCGGCGGTCGCCGTGCCTTCCCGGCGTCCGGTCGGCGTATCCACCGACACGCGGATCGCTCCGCCTTCGACGATCGCGGACCGCGTCTCGACGCTGGGCTTGCCGCCGGTCTCCCACGTCGTGGACATCACCAAGTTGGCGTCCGCCAAACGACGCGGCTCACCTTCGGCCCAAAGTTCGCCGCGCGTCGTAACGCACGCCGACACCGAAAACAGAAGCGCCAAGAGCGGCACACAGCGTCGGACGAAGGTCATGGAATGATCTCCCGGCATTCGAATACGGGGCCTTCGTGGCACGACTTGATCCACGTTCCGGGCCGATTCGCGTCTTCGACCACGCAGGCGTTGCAGACGCCGTAGCCGCACGCCATCAGTTCTTCGGTGGAGAGATGGCAGGGGAACCCGTGTTCGACCGCCATCGCCTTCAGCGCGCGCAACATGGGCGTCGGGCCGCAAGCGAACCCCTCGATGGCACCGAGCGACGGGAGGCGACGCGCAAGCGCCTCGGTAATCCGACCCTTTTCCCCCCGGGTGCCGTCGTCGGTCGTTTCGACGATCGTGATGCCGGACGCGCGGACCCACGGTTGGATCCAGATTTCCGACGCCGTCCGCCC
The DNA here is from genome assembly GCA_017853435.1 of Planctomycetota bacterium. Classification (GTDB taxonomy): domain Bacteria; phylum Planctomycetota; family CAIWVZ01; genus CAIWVZ01. The sequence continues at coordinate 4,303 of JAFMJN010000051.1, forward strand.
CGCGAGGAACAGCACGACGTCGGACGGACGTTCGCGGAAGGGGCCGTCGAGGAGTTCGCGGACGTGATGCGCGAAGGGTGCATTGCCGATTCCACCGGCGAGAAGCACGGGGCGCTTGCCCGGCGCGGGGTCCGGAAACCCGTTGCCGAGGAGGCCGAGAACGGACACCGCGTCGCCGACCCGGAGGTCGGTCATGAGTTGGGTGGCCTTCCCCATCGGCTTGTAGAGGATTTCGGAGACGACTCCGTCGCCGTCGTCACGGACGTCGGAGATCGAGAACGGGCGCGGGAGGAGCGGGTCGGTTTTTCCCGGGAAGCCGAGCATGAGGAACCGGGCCGCCCGAAGCCCGCGGGCCCGCGCGTCCCATCGGAACGCCATCCGCCACATGGCGGGCTGGACCCGCTCGTGCTCCACGATCGTCGCCTTGACCCGTTGCATGGCTCCGTTTTACGTGCCCGGAACGAAACCGGAAAGAGAAGAAACCCGCCCCGGGGCCGTATCATCTCCCTCAAGTCGCACGGTGCGACGGGGGATCCATGTTCGTCGCCGGAACGGTCATCGCTCACTTCACGCTCGAGAAGGAAATCGGCCGTGGTGGTCAGGGCGCGGTCTATCGTGCCGAAGACCAACGATCCGGAAAGAAGGTCGCCCTCAAGGTGCTTCGCGTGGGCACCGAAGTCCCGCAGAAGATGTTCGAGCGCTTCCAACGCGAAGCGGACATCACGCGAAAACTCGACCACCCGGGCATCTGCGCGGTGTACGAGAACGGCACGGAGGGCGACATCGCATGGATTTCCATGCGATTGCTCACGGGGCAACCGCTTTCCCGCACATGGGCCCCTCTCGCGGACTCGACGAACGAGACCTTGCTCTTCGAAAGCGAGGACGGCGGCGGCGTCAAAGTCCGCGCGCTCTCGACCCCGTCTCCGGCCCCTACCGCGCTTCCCGTCGACAGCCCACTCGCGGCGAAGGGTTCCGCAGCCGCGGTGCGTGAAGCGGCCCGCGTGATCGAAGCGTGCGCCCGCGCCCTGCACGCCGCCCACGAAGTCGGCGTGATTCACCGCGACGTGAAGCCGTCGAACATCATGATCACCGCGAGTGGTGATCCGATCATCCTCGACTTCGGACTCGCCCGCGACGCCGACGACGACCAAGCGTCCCTCACCCTTTCGGGAACGGCGGTCGGAACCCCTTCCTACATGGCGCCCGAACAGTTGCGCGGGGCCGGCACCCCGATCGGCCGCGGGGTCGACGTGTGGGCGCTCGGCGTCACGCTCTTCGAGAGCCTCGCACACCGACGTCCGTTCGAAGCGGCGACCCGCGAGGGCCTCTATCGCGCGATCCTCGCCGAAGAGCCGTCGCCCGTACGCGCAGGCCACCCCGAGATTCCGGAGGACCTCGAAGCCATCGTCCTCAAGTGCCTCGAGAAAAATCCGGCCGATCGGTATGCGACCGCGCTCGAACTCGCCGAAGACCTCCACCGATTGCGCATGGGCGAACCCGTCCTCGCACGCCGCGCAAACATCGTGATTCGTTTCTCGCGGTGGTGCGCACGCTCTCCCGGACTCGCCGCCTTGGTGCTCGGCTCGTTCTTCGTGCTCGGCATTTCGTTGGGGATCGCCGCGGTCTTCGCGAAAAAACAATCCGATTCGGCGACCGCACTTCAGGGTGCTCTGAACGAGACGCGCCGCGAGAAGGAACAGAAGGAACTCGCCCTTCGTCGGGCGGACGCTTCACTCATCGCCGCGAAGGCGTTGGCCTTGGTCGATCGTGATCCGGCGACGGCCTTGGCTCTCGGCCTCGAAGCCTCGCGTCGCGGAGCGGGCACCGCCGCCGACACCGCGATGCTCAGCGCCCTCGGCGTGCTGAACGAAGTCCGAACCTTCGACGCCCCCGGCCTCGTCGCCCTTCGACGCGCGGGCCCCGTGCTCGTCGGCCTTTTCGAACGCGACGGCAAGCGCGTCGCGGATGTCTTGGATCCGAACTCCGGTCGTGTGATTCGACCGCTCGGTGCTTGCGATTCGCTGGCGACGTGCGCGGATTCTCCGACGGTGGCGCTGCTCACCCGCGAAGCGAACGCCGTGCGCGCGGTGCGTTGGATCGACGTGGAATCGGGATCGAATACGGACGTTCCTTCGATCCTGCTTTCCGACACGCGCACGTTCGCGCCGTCGCCGGACGGGCGCCTCGTCGTGCGCGTCGGTGCCGATCGTGCATGGTCGGTCCACCGCGCGGGCGACTGGACGGAAGTCGGACGCGGGACGTTGGCGACACGCACCGACGATATCGACGCGTGGTTTCTGGACTCGGAAACGGTGGCCTTCCGCCACAACGCGGGCGCCTTCAGTTTCATCGAAGTGCGCGACGCGGCCGGGCGCCTCCCGGCGACGCGCATCGCGACGCCGGGCATCACCGACGCCCGTCCTTTGCTCGTCGGCCCGTCGTTGCTCGCCGTAGCGCAGAACGATCGCGTCGTGCTGCACGATCTTCGCGGCGTGGCGCCGCAAGTGCCGTTGGCGGGGCACCGCGACGACGTCACGGCGCTTACGTTGGTCGGGCGCAGCGGATTCTTCGCCTCGTCGTCGCTCGACGGCACGATTCGACTCTGGGCGACACGCACCGGCGCCGCGGGATCGGTCCTCCGCGGGATCCCCGGCCCGATCCTCACTCTTTGCGACGCCGGTGACGACCGCGGGCTCCTCAGTCTCGGCGGTGGTTCCGTCGTGACTTTGTGGGATCGTCGTTCGGGGCATCCCGTGACCGCCGCGGAATTCACCCGCTCGCGCGGCGCCCGTGGCGAGACCCATCTCGCCGCCTCCGGAAACCACGCGTTCCGCTCGTCGACGGCGGGTGGTGGATTCACGTCGCTCGATCGTTGGACGCGCGGCGCGTCGGAACCCGTTCGCGGTCAGAACCGCGTCGCGTTCGGCAATATCGCCGCAGTTTCGGCGGACGGACGCGTCGGAGCCATCGAAGAATCGGCGAATCGCCGGCGTCGCCGTGTCGCCTTCGTCGACCTGACCCAAGCATCGACCCCGACGCTCGCCACCTTTTCGGCACCGGGCGACATCGATTCGATCCGTTTGGCCTACGACGGCACGGCCGCCGCCATCTCCGTGAGCACCGACGGCGAGTCCTACGTCGAAGTGCTGAACCTCAAGACGAACACCCGGACACGCATCGCCGCCCTCACGGACGTCCACGGTTGGTCGGCCGACGGGCGGCTTCTCTTCGGAGCGTTCCAAAGCACCGAAGCCGTGACGCAGGTCCACGGGGCCGTCGGAGCCGCCGACGGAAAGCCGGTTTTCACCTGCACGACCACGGAGACCTTCGACGCGGTCTTGCCGTTGCCGGACGGACGCACCTTCGTCGCGATGACGCGCAACGGTGCGTTGTATCGAGGCACCGCCGAGGGCTGCGTCCCGTGGATCGACCGGACGCACCGTTCGACGGCGAAACTGCGGATCCAAACGACGGGCGCACATATCGTGACGTTCAGCGACGACCGCGACGTCGCCGTGTGGGATGCGACGACCGGTGCCGAAGTCATGCGGATCCGTATCGGACAGGCGGTCATCGAAGACGCCGCACTGACGGACGACGGCGGGCGACTGATGGTGGCCACCTCCGACGGTCGAATCACCGACTGGCCGATGGACGTCCGCGCCTTCGCGGAAACACGGCTCCCCCGGCGATTGTCCGATTCCGACCTTCGAATGTTCGGTGTCGTACCGTGAAGGGCGGAATCCCATGCCTCCCACCGGTGCCACCATCGCCCACTTCCGCATCGAGAAAGAACTCGGTCGCGGCGGCCAAGGCGTCGTCTACGTCGCCGAGAATCTGAAGACCGGCGAGCGCGTCGCCCTGAAGACGCTGAAACTCGACGCGTCGATCACACGGTCGGACTACGAGCGCTTCCGACGAGAAGCGGAGATCATGCGGCGGCTCGACCATCCGGGCATCTGCGCCGTCCGTGAAAACGGTCTCGACGGCGACACCGCTTGGCTCGCGATGCAGTTGATCAACGGCCGTCCGTTGGGCCGCATGTGGGCCACGACGATCGAACTCAAGAACGAAGTGATCCGCTTCGACGATGCGACGGGCACCGCCGTCGGATCCGCGCCGGACACCGGATCGGCGAAACCGACGGTGGCGTCGCGACCGGGCGCCGACGTGCAAGACGTGGCGCGCATCATCGAAGCGTGCGCGCGTGCGCTGCACGCCGCCCACGAACTCAACGTGATTCACCGGGACGTCAAGCCCGGGAACATCATGGTCACCATCGAAGGGGACCCGGTGATTCTCGACTTCGGTCTCGCCCGCGACAGCAGCGAGGCCGACGCGCACCTGACGATGACGGGCATGGCGGTCGGGACTCCGTCGTACATGGCGCCGGAACAACTCGACAACGACGGCAAGCCCGTCGGACGCGCCGTCGACATTTGGGCTCTCGGCGTCACGCTCTACGAAGGACTCGTTCAGCGTCGTCCGTTCGACGCACCGAGTCGCGAAGCGCTCTACCGCGCGATCATCTCGCGCAAGCCGACGCCGCTGCGCCGCGACGACCCGCAAATCCCGACCGATCTCGAAGCGATCGTCGACAAGTGCCTGCAGAAGGACGTCTCGAAGCGCTACGCGACGGCTCTCGAACTCGCGGACGATCTCCGACGCTTCCGCATGGACGAACCCGTCTACGCGCAGCATCCGAGTCCCGTGGTTCGATTCCGCCGATGGAGCCGTCGCCATCCGGCCGTCGCCGCCTCGATCGTCGCCGCCTTCGTCGTCTCCGCCGCCGTCGGAGCGGCGGTGATCAACGACCGCAACAAGGCGGAGAGGCTGACGCAACAACGCGCGCAGATCCGAACCCTCGTCGCGAAGTACAACCAGTTCCAAGCCGAGAAGTCGGACCAGAAGTGGGCGCCCGAGCAGTTGTTCGATCGCGCCGTCGAAGCCCTCGCGTCGGCGGAAAAGACGTCGGTCGACGACATGCGGGCCTCGATCGCGTCCTTCGTGGAAACCGTTCAGGCGACACCGAACGCCGACTCGACCGACCGCGCTCTGGCCGAATTCGCGAAGCGCGATTTCCAAGGCGCCCTCGCAAGCGCCGCGAAGGCCGAAGACGAAGCGAACGCCTTACGCGCCGCTGGCGAACAGATTCGTTGGCGCGCGGCGCAGGAAGCGCGTCGTACGAAGGACGCCGAAGCCCAAGCGCTCGTCGCGGCGGGCAAGTTCGAAGCCGCCGTTGCCGCCTACGACGCGGCACTCACGCTCACGCCGCGCGAAAGAGACGCGAAGGCGTGGGCCGATCTCACCTTCCACCGTGGAAGCACCATGAGCAAGTGGGCGGGAGTTTCCACGGGCGCCGCGATCCGCGAGCGTCACGGAATCGCCGTCGCCGCGTATCGCGCCGCACTCGAGATCCGGACACGCGAGACGGTTCCGCAGGAATGGGCCGTCACGCAACAATCGTTGGGGACCGCGCTCGTCGGGCAGGCCACGTCCAGCACCGGCGCCGAGCGCGCCCAACTGCTCGGCGAAGCCGTCGCCGCCTACCGCGCCGCGCTCGAGGTCTACACGCGGGCGACGTTCACGCAGGATTGGGCACAAACGCAAAACAGCCTCGGCAGCGCCCTGCGAGATCAGGCGTCCGCCACCGCGGGAGCGGATCGCGCGCGCCTCCTCGGCGAAGCGGTCGCCGCCTATCGCTCCGCGCTCGAAGTCACCACGCGCGAGACGCTTCCGCAACCGTGGGCGATGACGCAGACCAATCTAGGCAATGCGCTCCGCGGTCAAGCCGCGACGACCGAAGGCGCCGATCGCGCCCGGCTGCTCGGCGAAGCGGTCGCGGCGTACCGTGCGGCTCTCGAAGTCCGCACCCGCGAAGCGTTGCCGCAGGATTGGGCCACCACGCAGAACAACCTCGGCGCGGCGCTCCGTGGACAGGCGGCCGCCAGCGCCGGATCCGACAAGGCTCGACTGCTCGGCGAGGCCGTCGCCGCCTACCGCTCGGCCTTGGAGGTCCGCACCCGCGAAGCCCTGCCGCAGCAATGGGCGACGACGCAGAGCAATCTCGGAAACGCGCTCCGCGATCAAGCGGCCGCCGCGGATGCGGGCGACCGGGCGCGTCTCCTCGGAGAATCCGTCGCGGCCTATCGATCCGCCCTCGGGGTGTACACGCGCGAAGCCCTGCCGCAGGATTGGGCGACCACGCAGAACAATCTCGGTGCGGCGCTTCGGGCCCAGGCCATCGCCGGAGCCGACGACGATCGCGGACGCCTCCTCGAAGAAGCCGTCGCCGCCTATCGCGCGGCCCTCGAAGTCCGCACCCGCGAAGCCCTCCCCCAAGACTGGGCGACCACGCAGAACAACTTGGCGAACGCCCTCGGCGATCTCGCCGCGGACAACGAAGACGGCGACCGCGCCCGGCTCATCGGGGAAGCGGTCAAGGCTTACCGGGCCGCGCTCGAAGTCCGCACCCGCGAAGCGCTCCCGCAAGAGTGGGCGAACCTGCAGAACACCCTCGGCAACGCCTTGAGCGATCAGGCGACCGCATCGGAAGGCGCCGAACGTGTAGCGCTCTTGGACGAAGCCGTCGTCGCCTACCGATCCGCTACGGAGATCCGGACCCGCACCGCACTCCCGCAGGAATGGGCCACCGCCCAGACCAATATCGGGGACGCCTTGGTGGCTCGGGCCACCCTCACTCCGAAGGAAACCCGCGGGCGGTTCTACGGCGAAGCCGTCGCCGCGTACCGGGGAGCCCTCGAAGTCCGCACCCGCGAGGCGTCGCCGACGGATTGGGTCCGCACGCAGAACACGATCGCGATCACGCTGCAGGGACAGGCCGCCGCGACCGAAGGCGAAGCGCGGGTCCGGCTCCTCGGCGACGCTGCGGCGACCTACCTCATGACCCTCGACGCGGTTTCGAAGACCGAAGAGCCCGCGGGGTGGGCGAACCTGCGCTTCAATCTCGGGTTGGCGCTTCGCGATTGGGCGGCGGCGTCGGAGGGAGACATCAAACTCCCCCTTCTCGTCGCCGCGACGGACGCGGTCCGCGACTACCTCTCGATCCGCACGAAGACGACACCGGAAAACCTCGCCAAGGCGAAGGAACTCCTCGCGGAACTCGAAGCGAAGATCGCGCAACTCGGAAACGCGCGCACGTCCCGGTAACCCGCTCCCGATGCGGCGGCGTCGCAACTTGGCGAAACCGGAAACCGTCTTGCCGAAGATGGGGGCCGACGGGTAGCATTCCCGCCCCGCATCGCGACCTCGGGAGGGAAGCGACGCGGACGCCGTGCCCCACAACGATCCAGCAGCATCCGCCAAGGCTTTCGAAGCCTTCTTGAAGACGTTCCGCAATCATCGGGCGGAGGGCGTGGACGTTCCGATGGCGACCTATCTCACGCACTTCAAGGCGGCGCGCACGTGGATCGAACGCTCGTGGGACGACCTCGACGCCGCGCATCCGCTTGTGTCGAAAAAAGTCGACACAGACGCGACCCCGCGAACTCCGGTCGGTCCGCGTCGAGTCGTGGCTCCGACGGCCGAAGCGTCACCGGTCGAACCACCACGCGCTCCGCAAGCCTCGCCGACCCCCACGCCGAAACCCGGCGTCGTCGCGACTCCCGCTCCGGGCATCGCCCCACCCACGACTCCGAGGACCGAATCCCCGAAGCGAAGAACCTCGAAAGTCGCTTGGGCGGCGAGCCTCCTCGCCGTCGCGAGCGCATCCGCTTGGATGCTCACCCGGGAAACTCCGACGGCGAACGGCGGCGCCGCCGCGGAAGCGGCGGCGCGCGATCGCGACGCCCTCGTCGCACGAACGTTGGAACTCGAAGCGGCGACACGGCGAAGCGCGACCGACCGCGACCTCGCGAGAACCGAACGCGACGACGCCGTCGCGACGGCGGCGGGTTCGCGCCGCGAAGCCGACGCATTGAAACGCTCTCTCGTCGTTTCCGAAGGACGGCGACTCTTGGTCGACGCGCGTCGCCGGGCGAAGGACGATCCGACGCTCGGACTCCTCGTCGCGATCGAAGGTGCCGACCGTGCGCCGGGGCCGTTCGCGGACGCCGTCGTCGCCGAATCGGTCCTGATGCTGCGCGAACGGGCCTCGCTCGTCGCGGGAGTCGTGGGGTCCCCGGCGGCGGCTTGGCGCCCGGACCAACGCGCCGTCGTCGCCTCCGGTCCGGGTGGTGGACTCTTGTGGACACCCGACGGCGACGCGTGGAAACGCACCGATCTTCCCGGTCCCACGGACGGATTCGCCGCCGTGACGTTCAGCGCCGACGGATCCCGGTTCGCGGCCTGCGGGACGGACGGATTCGCCCGGGTCTTCTCCGCGGACGGCGCCGTGCTTCGCACGATCACGGATATTTCGTGCGACGTCCTTTCCGTCGCTCTCGACGCGGAAGGTGCTCTCCTCGCGATCGGCGCCGCGGACGGCGTCGTCCGCGTGCACGACACCACCTCCGGAAAACTTCTCCGCACCCTCGAAATGATGGACCCCGTGGACGGCGTCGCGTTCGACCGTCGCGGTCTCCACCTCGCCGTCATGACGCGCGGCGATCATCGCACCCGCTTCTTCGCGGTCGCGAGCGGACGCCCCGAAGGCTCCATCCCGGGAGAACTCGTCGGCGCGGAACAAGGCTTCTCTCCCGAAGGAGACCGCGTGCTCGTCCGTTCCGCCAACGGTGCGTTGGTGTGGGCACGTTGGTACGGGACCGAAGGGGCCGCTACGGAACCTCTGCTCGGTGGACTCGCGATGACGACCGGTGCCGTCTCGCCCGACGGCGGACGCCTCGCGTGCGTGGGCACCGATCGCGTTATTCGCATCGTCGACACCGAAACGCGGACGGTACCTGCGAGCTTCTCGGGCCCCGCCGTTCCTCCCTCGGGAATCGCTTGGACGCCGGACGGACTCGGAATTCTCCTCACGGGTCGCGACGGCGTCGCGCGCCACTGGGCGCTGCGCCCGGTGCTCGACACCGGCCCGCTCGTTCCCCCTTCCGGCCTCGTCCACCTCGGAACTCATCCCGATCCGGTCGGCGTCGCCATTTCGGGAAATCGCGTGACTCTCGTCCCGTGGTCCGTCTCAGGAAGTCCGCTCGGCTTCGAAATCGACGGCGCGGCCGACGCCGTCTCCCTGTCCGCGGACGGACGCTGCCTCGTCACGGCGGATCGCGACGGGGTCGCGTGGCGCGACGCGCGCGACGGTCGTACCGCGACCCGCGTTCCCGTCGACGGCACGGTCGTGCGGCTCGCCGTCTCCGCGGATGCGCGCCGCGTCGTCGCGGCGACGGCGGAAGGGCGCGTGGTGATTTCCGTCGATCGCGGCGCGTTCACCGACGCGGGTTGGGACGGGCCGGTGTCGGCTCTGTCGATCGATCCCGACGGTCGCGAAGCGATCGTGGCGGGCAAGAACCGCTCCGCCGTCGTGATCGATCTCGATCAACGCCGCCGCTCAGCGACGCTCGCGGGTACCGCACGCGGCGCCACGGCCGTCGCCTGCCGCGCCGGCGTGAAGGCGACGGGGACCTCCGACGGCATCGTCAGCCTGCACGATGCGGGCGGTCGCGCCCGCACGATCTTGGACGCGGGTCGCGAAGTCGCATCGCTGGCGATTGCGCCCGACGGGGCCTCGCTGGCCGTGACCACGATCGCGGGGAACTTCTATCTCGTCGATACGGTCACCGGCGAGCGACGTATCGACGTCGCCACCGGAACCACGGGCCCGATCGCGAGTTTCCTCGCGGACGGCGGCGCGGTGCTCCTCGGGACGGACGGAACGCGCCTCGCGGTTCCCGCCGATCCGACGACCGAAGGTCGCGCACGACGTCCGCGGCTCCTGACGCTCGCCGAGCGCGCGCGCCTCGGCATCCCCGCGGACGTGCGCTGAAGAACGCGCCTCAGTGCGGCGCTTCGCGCACGCGATTCACGTTCCACGCCGGAATCTCGACGATCAAGTCGCGCGTTCCGTTCGGGATGCACCTGCAGGCGAGCCGCGACTGCGCCGTCGTGCCCGGTGCTTCGTCGAGTTGATCGAGCTCGTCGTCGTCGGCCTCGTTGCACGTGTCGAGCCCGCTCTTCACCAGGACATGGCAGGTGGAACAGGCGGAAACGCCTCCGCACGCGTGGTCGATCTCGACGCCGTTTCCGAGTGCGATTTCGAGGATCGACCCGGGAAGCCCCGTCCTGCAATAAGGGATCTTCGATGGGTCGACCGTAATCGACGTTCCGAGGTCCGTGAACGTGATGGTGAACGGCTTTTCGGGCCGTTTGGCGTCGACTTTGCGGATGTAGGGGTTTTCTCCGGCCATGACGGACTCTGTCCGGGGAACCTTACGTCCCCGGAAGCCCGCCCCCAAACACGACCGGGGAAACGCGGAGTAGGATGCCTGCATGAGCCGCGACTTCCGTGATCTGATCCACGTCGTTCCCGACTTCCCGAAACCCGGTATCTCCTTCAAGGACATCACGCCCTTGCTCGCGGACGGACCCGCGTTCGCCGACTGCATCGATCGCATGGCGACCGCGGTCAAGGCGTTCGGCGCCGACATGGTGGCGGCTCCGGAATCGCGCGGATTCCTCTTCGGAGTCCCCGTCGCGATGAAGCTCGGCATCGGTTTCGCACCGATCCGCAAGAAGGGCAAGTTGCCGCGCAAGACGCGAAGCATCACCTACGCTCTCGAATACGGCACCGACACGCTCTTCATCCACGAGGACGCCGTGGGTCCCGGACAAAAAGTCGTCGTCATCGACGACGTGTTGGCGACGGGCGGCACGATGGCCGCCTGCATCGGTTTGGTCCGCGATTGCGGCGCGGACGTCACGGGCGCCGCGTTCCTCATGGAACTCGGTTTCCTCGACGGCCGCTCGAAACTCGGTGGCGTGCCGGTCCACGCGCTCGTCGCCTACTGACGTCAGGCGAGCAGTTCGCGAACGACGCGTCCTCCGGTGTCCGTCAGCCGGAAGTCGCGTCCCGCGTACGGCCACGTCAGCCGCGTGTGGTCGAAGCCGAGCAAGTG
>JAFMJN010000264.1 GCA_017853435.1 Planctomycetota bacterium
AGAGCCGCGACGCCGAGGCGCCGTCGTTGTTGCGCGCGCTGCTCGTCGACCCCGGCCTCTCTATCCCGAAGTTCCTGTCCATTCACCGAACGGGGGACGCGCCGTCGTCGCCGTTCGTCCGCCATGTCGTCAACCACGCTCCGGTTTCCGGGGCGGAGATCTCTTCCCATGAGTTCCCCATCGCGTCGTGAATTTCTCGGTGCCTCCGCGGCGATGCTCGCGCTGAATCCGTCCCTCGAATCATTGCTGCCTTATGCGGCGAAAGCGCCGCTCAACGTGGCGGTGATCGGGGTCGGGCGGCAAGGCCGCGCGATTCTCACGGAGCTCGGCAAGATCGCCGGTGTGAAGATCGTCGCGTTGGTCGACGGAAGCAAGGGGCGTCTCGACGCCGGTCTGCGCCGTGCGCAGGGGGCGGAAGGCTTCGCGTCGCACAAGGAAATGCTCGACAAGGTGAAGACGGTCGAAGCGGTCTTCGTCGCGACGCCGACCCACCTCCACCGCGAACCGGTGGTGGATGCGTTGTCCGCGGGCAAGCACGTCTACTGCGAAGCCCCGCTCGCGCACAACATGGACGATCTCGTGGCCATCACCAAAGCGGCGCGCGCGTCGAAGACGCTGTTCCAGTCGGGCATGGGCGCACGCTCGAATCCGATCTACCAGTTGGCGCGGACGTTCGTGCGTTCCGGAACGCTTCGGACGATGGCGACGGTGCGCGCCCAATATCGCAAGAAGATGTCGTGGCGCTTCCCGGCGCCGACTCCCGCGGAAGAGAACGACGTCAACTGGAGATTGAATCCCGACGTGTCCCTCGGCCTCATCGGCGAGGTCGGCGTGTCGCAGTTCGACGCGGTGCACTGGTTCCTGAACGCGTATCCCGTTTCGGTGCGCGCCACGGGCGCCGTGCGTCTGCATCAGGACGGGCGCAAGGTGGCCGACACGGTCGCCTGCGAAATGATGTTCGCCGACGGCGTGCGTTTCGCCTACGACGCGACGATCGCCAACTCGTTCGAAGGTGCCTACGAGCTCTACACGGGAGAAATGGCGAGCATCAAACTCGCATGGAACGCCGGCTGGATGTTCAAGGAGGCGGACGCCCCGACCCAAGGTTGGGAGGTCTACGCGAACCGCGAGCAATTCCACGACGAGCAGGGGATCACTCTCATCGCCGACGCCACGAAACTCGCGGCGCAGAACAAGTTGAAGGACGGCGTCGGTCTTCCCGAGCCGCCGCTCTACTACCCCGTCGCGGATTTCGTGCGCAGCGTGACCGAATCAAAACCGTCGGTTTGCAGCGCCGATGAGGGGTATCGTTCGGGGTTGGTGGTACTCGCCGCTCATCAGGCGTTGATGACGGGCACCGAACAGAAGCTCTCCGAACAGGCCTTCAAGGAATTGCCGAAGTGACCACGTGGCGCCTCAGAGATCTCACGCTGCCCGGACGTTTGGGCGTGACGTGCCTCCTCCTCGTGATCGCGGGGGGGCTCTGGGCGTCGATGGAGCATTTGGAAGATCATCACGAAAACCGGGATTCGAAGCCCGGAGTGTCCCTCAACGATCTCAAGGGGGCCTACCACGGCGTGTGGCTGCCCCCCGCACTCGAATCGGCGTTGAATCGAAACCACCCCGAATCGCTGCCGGAAGCGGACAAGACGAATCTGCTCAAGTGGCTGAAGAGCAAAAGCCCGAACGAGCTCTATGACGAGCCCGTTCTCGGGGCCGAGGCACCGGCCGAGATCTTGGCCCGCAACTGCGTCTCCTGTCACGGCAGAAAATCGACCGATCCGTCCAAAATCGGCGAAACCATGCCGCTCGAGTTCTGGGACGACGTCAAGAAAGTCGTTTTCCCGACGGTCATCGACCCGGTCCCGACGAAGATCCTCGTCGCGTCCGCCCATGCGCATCTATTGGCCATGGCCACACTTGTGATCGCTGTGCTCGCGCTCCTCTTCGCGTCGCGCTGGTCGGCGGCGATCAAGGGATGGGTGACCTTCGTCATGTGCGTCGGACTCCTCGGCGACTTCTCGGCGCAATGGCTGGCTCGCGGCAGCGTCGAGTACGTGTACGTGCTGATCGCATCCGGCGGGCTGTACGTCGCGTCGAGCGGCCTCGCGCTCTTCCTCGTCGCGCTCGAACTTTGGATGCCGCGCGGCGCCGACTGACGCGCCACCGATCGAGCCCACCCGCCGCAGCCCACGCCTCGCGTTTTCATCCGCGAAGGTTTCGGTCGTGCCGTTTCTGCAGCGAGCGGTCCCCCTTCATCCGCGGAAATTGTGACGAATCCGGTCGGTTTTTGTACGATGATCGTGGATCGGCCCGCATGGGATGGTTCGATCACGATTTCCAAGATGAGGAGTCAGTCATGAAGAAGTTCTCGCTCTTGCTCGCCCTCGCGCTGCTTTCCGCCGGCGCCTCGGCGCAGTTCCTCGTGCCGGTCGGTCAGGGCACCGTCGTCAACACGACGTCGTCGTACCCGGCCCCGTACGGCCAGTTCTACTGGGGCGCCAAGCACCAGTTCATCTACCTCGCGTCCGAGCTCACCGCCGCCGGTATTCAGGCTGGCCCGATCAACTCGCTCGCGTTCGACGTCGTGACGCCGAGCGCTCAGGCGATGACGGGCTTCACGATCTCCGCGGGTCTCACGACCGCGACGGCCGCGACGGCTTGGGTCACGACGGGCCTCACGGTCGTGTACACCAATCCTTCGTTGGTGAACACGGCGGGTTGGAACACGCACACCTTCAACGCGCCCATCATTTGGGACGGTGTGTCGAACCTTCTCATCGAGACCTGCTTCAACAACGGCTCCTACACGACGAACTCGATCGTGAATCAGTCGACGACGGGCTTCGTTTCGGCGATCTACTACCGCGCGGACATCGCGACCGTGTGCAGCGGCGTGCCGACCGTCACGACGGCGAGCCAGCGTCCGAACACCCTGTTCGACGTCGGCGTCATCACCACCCCCGTCTTCCAGACCAACCAAACGAAGTTGGCCCTCAAGGTCAACAACGTGAGCGGAACCGCCTACGTTCCGACCGTGGTCAACCAAAACGTCTACGCGTGCTCGCCGCCGCAGCCGGCCACCGGTACGGTGAAGCTCGACACGACGCTTTTGGGCAACAACTGGGACATCGCGGTGTCGCCGGTCGGTCTCCTGCCCGCCGTGTTGACGCTGCCCGACGGTCAGATCATCAACATCAACATCGCCAGCCCGTTCTCGTTCATCAACGGCGGCTTCGCTACCGCGTTCCCGGCGTTGTTCGGCGCGACGTCGCTCAACTTGACGTTCAACTACGGATTCTCCGGGCAGACGGACTTCTCGATGCAGTCGGTGGCGTTCGACGCGACGGCGGCCTCGGGCCTCCGCGTGTCGCAGGCGACCGAGTACCACTGCAACGCGCTCGCCGCGGCTCCGTTCGTCGCGGGCCCGAATGCGGACACCGTGGGAACGTTGGTCAACTTCACCGCGTCTCCGGCGTGCTACGTCC
>JAFMJN010000052.1 GCA_017853435.1 Planctomycetota bacterium
GAAGGCGGAACGGTGCGCGGGGGCTGGGAAATCGCGGAGCGCCGCGCGCGCGCGGTCGCGGACGGTTTGTCCGCCCGAGGTCTCCCGACGACGCGCATCGAATGGCGGGGACACGGCGTCCTCCGCATGACGGATCCCGAGCGCCGGGCCGACCCGCTTCCTCCGCAGGAACGCATGGGTCGTCGCAGCGTGCTCGTCACATTGATGGACTGATAGACCATGGCGACACACAACGAACCCCATCAGGGCTACGGTTGCGGCCACGAAGAGCAAACGTGGCAATTGCTGCACGGAGATCTCGACGGATCGGTGCAGGAGGCGAGTCTCGCTCACCTGCGTCGATGCGCGTGGTGCCGTGAAACGGTCGAGTCGCGTGCACGCGATATCCGTCGCGACCTGCGGCCCGCGTCCGAAACCGCCGAGACGATGAAGGCTCCGAAGCCCTTCTTCCTCGGAGGGCTCTTCGGCAAGTTGGTGACGCAGAAGGGACCGCGGTCCCTCATGCTCGGTGCGGGCATCGCCGTCGTCGTGCTGCTCGTGTTCACGCGTGGTTCGTCCACCGTGAAGGAGCGTCCCTCCGAATTGCAGGCGGCCATGGTCGCCCTTTCGCAGGGGAATCCGTGGGTCATCGAACCCGCCGGAGACATCACGGCGGTGCCGCGCAGCGTGTCCGCGTGGATCCCTCTCGGAGCGACCGCCATCGACCTCTCCGTTCGCGACGCGGGCGGCGACGTGGTGTGGCGGACGTCCATGGTGGTGGGTCGTGCGGGTGTCCTCAGTGCGGGCGATTCGCTCACGGTCGGCAACGACACCGTCAAGGTGACGAAGGTCGCCATCCCCGTACCCGCCGAGGCGGAATCGTTGCTCCAAAAGGGCGCGACCTACGGCTTGACCGTCGGCTGCGGCGTCCAAGCGTCGCCCGCGCGTGCGTTCCGCATCGTCGACGGTTGATCGGAAGATCACCGTCCGAGCGTCTTAGCCCGATTCCGAAAATGGTCGATAGAGGCCCTGACGCGGTGTCGGAGAATCCGACGGTTCCGCACGCGGGGAAGTCCTATGAAACAGTTCATCGCCATCGGTGCGGTCGTCGCCCTCATGCTCGGCGGCGCCGCGGTCGTGGTCGCCGGCAAGGCGCCCGCGCCCGTCGCGGACGTCGATTGGAAGTCCCGTCGAGGCACCGACGGGTACTACACCGGCAAGGAGTCGCACGTCGATCTCCCGACCATCACCGTCAACCTCAAGGGTGAGGGGCGCTTCCTCAAGATCGCCCTGGCGGCGAGCTACCGCCTCGGTGCGGAACTCACGAACGAGAAGCCGGCCGAGTCGGCCGGTGGTGGGCACGGAGGTGGGAAGGGTGCACCCCCGACGCCGTTCGACCCCGTGATGCCGGAAGTGAAGGATCGACTCAACCTTCTGCTCTCGAACAAGACCGCCGCGGATATCGAAGGACTCGAGAACAAGAAGCGTCTGAAGGAAGAGATCCGCCACGAACTCGAAGAAGCGGTCTTCCCCGAGCGCCTCGGACGCGTCGAAAAGGTCTTCATCAAGGAGATCGTCGTCCAGTAGACGCCGCGTGGGCCGCACCTTCGCGTGAACATCGACCCCGTCGGTTGGCCGGCGGGGTCGAGTCGTTAGGATTCCGCCCGCGGCGACGGGCCGCGTGCCGGATGTCCCACGACGACCTCTTCATCGATCCGACGGGCGCCAATCGCGACGCGATGGGGGCCATGGGGCGTCGTTTCGTCGATGCCCTCGTCGACACGCTCGGCACCGCCGCGCGTCGTCCTCCGCTCGACATGTCGGACCCGGGGCCTTTTCCCGACGCGCTCCGGTTGCCCGAAGCCCCCGTCCCGCTCGACACGATTCTCGACGACTTCCGTCGCCTGATCGTTCCCGGCGTGATGAACGCCGCCCATCCCGGCTACTTGGGTCACATGGACACGATGGCGGGAGCCGTGCCGACGTTCTCGGCGTTGCTGTCGGCCGGGCTCAACAACAATCCGCTGTTCTTCGAAGAGTCGCCGTCCATCACGCGGCTCGAGTCGGAGTTGACGGAAGGCTTCGCGGGGCTGTTCGGTCTGCCCGGCGGATCGGGTGGCATGCTGACGACGGCCGGAACGCTCGCCAACCTGACGGCGATGTTGTTGGCGCGGCTGCGGGCGTCGCCGGCCGCCGATGAAGATGGCTTGTCCGGCGAGCCTCCGATGACCATTTTCGCGTCGGAATTGGCCCACGTTTCTTTGGAGAAGGCGGCGATCACGCTCGGGTTCGGACGCCGTCGACTCGTGAAGGTTCCCGCGGACGCCCGTCACCGCATGGATCCGACGGCGTTGGCGGAAGCGGTCGCGGCATCGCGTTCACGCGGTGAACGGCCGGTGGCGGTGGTCGCGACGGCCGGCACGACCGTGGTCGGCAGTATCGATCCCCTCGGTGCCGTGGCCGACGTCGCCCGTCGCGAGGGGCTGTGGTTCCACGTCGACGCGGCGTACGGCGGCACGCTCGTGCTTTCGCCGACGCATCGCGCGAAACTCGCGGGTATCGAGCGGGCGGATTCCATCACCTTCAATCCTCAGAAGTGGATGTACATCCCCAAAGCGTGCGCGATGCTCCTCATTCGGGATCTCTCCTCGGCGCGGAAACTGCTGCACGCGAAGGCCCCGTACACCCTGCCCGCGTTGCCGGGGGCGGTGAATCTCGGCGATCACGCCGTGCAGGGCACCCGCCACGCCGACGCCTTGAAGCTGTGGATGGGGATTCGCGCGTTCGGGCTTTCGGCCCTCGGGCGTCTCGTCGACGAGCAGATCGCCCTCGCGGGGGTCTTCGCCGAGAGAATCCGGGCGTCGGGGCCGTTGTCCATGGTCAACGACCCGGAGATGAACATCGTGGGGTGGGGGGCGTTCGGAGCCGAGGGCGGAGATGCCTCGGACTCGGTGCGTAATTCCCTCCTCCAGCAGCTCATTTCCCGGAAAGGCCGCGTGTGGGTTTCGTGTCCGGAATTCCGGGGACGCCGCATTCTTCGCACGCTTTTCCTCAATCCCTACACGACGACGGCGGAAGTGGACGCCCTCGTGGAGGATGCGCTCGAGGCGTTCGGGGTCGGGGACGCCTGAAATCGGGGGGCGATCGGCCGAAATCCGGGGCCGTCGCATTCGTATGCTGAAGGAGGTGCGTCGGCCGCGGTCGCGCCCCGGAGCCTCCCGATGCGTCAGTTTTTCGCCATTTTCCTCCTCGCAGTCTGCGCCTTCGCCCAAGCCGAAGGGCCGACGGCGGGCACCGGTCTTCCGTGGAAGACCGATCTCGATGCGGCGATGACCGAATCGCGAGCTGCGGGCAAGCCGATCCTCTTCGTCATCATGAAGGACAAGGAGATCGCGTGCACGCGCATGCTCGCGCTCTACCGCGATCCGGAAGTGCGCGAGAAGTTGAAGGCGTTCATTCTCGTTCCGTGCAGCACGTTCATGCACGAGGAAGTCGCGACGGGCACGGGTACGGCTCCGACGTGTCCGCAGTTTCCGGGCGTCACCTGCGCCGACCATCAAAAGTGCGATCGCCTGATGCGCGAGAAGTTCCAGGCGACGGCGGTCGTCGTGGCCCCGCAGCATCTCGTCGTGAACGGCGACGGCAAGGAAGTCCTGCGCCGAGAATACGAGATGAAGAAGCCGACCTTCCTCAAGTGGCTCGACTCGGCGAAGGCGGCCTTCGAAGGTCGTCCGGCCGAACCCGAATCGCAGCCCGCGGAAGCCGCGGCCTCGCGTCCGGCCGGGGAAGCACCGAAGTCGAAGTCGAACTACCCCCCGGACATCGAACGTCAGGTCAGTTTGATCGTGAAGGGCAACGCGGAGCTAAAGGAACAGGCGTCGAAGGATCTCTTGCGCGGTGGCAACGCCGAAAAGGGCGGAGCGTGGCTCGACGCCCTGAAGCAGGTATCGGCGTCGAAGGACAAGGGCATCGTGATTCGCGCGGGCGGCTATCCGGAATTCGCCGCGTCGGTGAAGACGATGATGGAAGCCCTCGCCGAAAAGGACACGTTCGCCCGCAACTGCGCGGTCGTGTCGCTCGAAGAGATGGCGAACCCCGAATGCGTCGATCGCCTCCTCGAGTTGCGGAAGACGGAACGCGACTCCGAAGTCAAGAAGGACATCATTCGCGCCCTCGGTCCGTGCAACGGCGGTCGCGCCGACGTGAAGGACGTGCTTCTGAAGGAGTTGAAGGCGTCGTCGGAAACCATGCGCATGGCCGCCGCGCTTTCGCTCGGTTGGCTCGCTTCCGATCCGGATGTGCAAGCCGCCCTCAAGAAGGCGTATGCCGCCGAATCCTCCAACAAGGTCAAGACGGCCATCCTGTTCGGCATCACGAACAGCAAGGACCCCGCGAACACCGATCTGCTCGACGCGATGACCAAGGACGAAAAGAACGCGACCCTCAAGTCGGTCGCGGACGGCGTGCGCGGCATGCTCGGTGGCGGCGCGCCCAACGCGGGCGGCGGTGAGGGTGGCGGAGGCGGTGGTCGTGGCGGCCGCGGTGGCCGTCGTGGCGGCGGTGCGGGCGGAATGATGGGCTTCTGGCGATCGATCGGCGTCATTTACGCCGACGACAAGGTCCAACGCCATGCCGCGGAAGAATTCATGCGGCGCATGGCCGAAGGCGGCCGCGGAAACTGATCGCTATCATGGCCCCATGCCCGAGATGGGGACCACGAACGCCGGCACCCCGGCCCGCACGCACATCGGTCGGTATCCCGTCGTCCGCGAGATCGGTCGCGGCGGGATGGCCACCGTGTTCCTGTGCCGCCATCCGAATCTCGAAGGCGGCTTTCTCGCGGTCAAGCTCTATCGTGCGACGGGGAAGGACCCGACGACGCTGAAGGAACGGCATCTCGCCGAAGCTCAGCACCTTCTGCGATTGAAGGACGTCGACGGCGTCGTCAAAGTTCAGGACGTCGGGATCGACGACGGCCTTCCGTACATCGTGATGGATTACCGCGAAGGCGTGGATCTATCGCGATGGGCCGCGCTCGAACTTCCGCCGCCGGGTTTGCGGCGCACGTTGCGCGCATCGGCATTGCTCGACGGAATCGCGAGCATCATCGCCCAAGCTCACGCGCACGACGTGATCCATCACGACCTGAAGCCGCAGAACATCATCATCTCGGGAGGGCGTGTCCCGCGTCCCTACGTCGTCGACTTCGGAACCGCGCGACGCGTGGACGACACCACGATGGTCGGCGATCCCGTGATTCACGGGACGGTGCCGTACATGGCTCCGGAAGAGTTCGATCGGAACGCCGCGTCCGACGCGCGCTTGGTCGACGTGTGGGCGCTCGGTGTGATCGCCTACGAGTTGCTCTCGGGACGTCGCCCGTTCGAGGGGCCCTCCAGCGACGCCGTCCGCCACGCCATCCTCCATCGTTCGCCTCCCGCTCTCGCGGACATCGTTCCCGGGCTCCCCGCGGCGCTCGACACCGTCGTCACCCGTGCGCTTTCCAAGGAACCCGAAGCCCGACAACACTCCGTCGATGCGTTTCTCGCCGATCTTCGCGACGCGGTCGCAGCCATGCGTCGAGGGCGCGGAGGACGCCTCGCCGCCGCCGGTGCGTTGGCCGCCGCCGTCGTGGCGGGCGGGTGGTGGTGGAGTCGCCCCGTTCCGGTGCCCTCACCGACCGTGTCCGTCGTCGCCGTCGATGGAGCTGCGTCGGTGCGCGGGGTCGCCCCGGCGTTCCGTACGTCGAGCGTGACGCTCGGAGTCGCGATCCAAGGCGTCGAACCGCCGTCGGGGACGCGTCTCGTCGTCGGTCGTTTCGGGGTCGACGCGCCGCCGATCGCGGAGGCGCTTTTTCCGCGATCGGGGACGCCGCGCGACGTGGTCCTCGAAGTGCCGCCTTCGGTTGCGGGGCCGGTGACCCTGTCGCTCGTGACTCCGGACGGCGTCACGATTCCCGTTGTGGGAGGACCGTTCCGCATCGATCGCGAGGCACCGACGCTCGTCGTCGCGACGACGTTCGCCGACGGACGTCGCACGGCGATCGACGAGATCGTCGTCGACGACGTCGCCTCGGGAACGCTGCGCATCGAGACGTCGGACGATCAAGGACCCGTGACGTTGCGGATTCGCCGCGACGGGAAGTCGGTCGGCGAGTTTCCCGAGGCCGCCTCCGTGTCGTTCCCGCTGCACGATCTCGAGGGCGGTGACGTGCGCATCGAGGCCGTCGACGTCGCCGGAAATCGAACCGAGAGCCGTTTCCGCGTCCCGAAGCGCGAAGTGCGGTGTCGGATTCAGATGCCGTCCGTCGCGCGCATCGTGCTCGACGACGAGCGGGGGACGACGAAAGTTCCCGTGCTCCTCGACGGCGCCGTCCCCGACGTCGCGACGGAACCCGCCGGAGCGTTGGTCGCCGCGGAGTCGCGTCCCGGGGGGGTGGATGCGATTCTCGCCCTCTCCGGCTCGCTGCTCGAAGGATCCGTTCGCGTCGTCGCGAAGACGCCCACCGGCGTGACGAGCGTCGCGGACGTCGTGCTGGTGCGCCCGATGCCGCCGCCCGGAGAAGCGGCGTGCGAATTGAAACTGATCGACGGCCGCACGTCCCGCGACGGCAAGGTGACGCTCGCCGCGGGGCGTCACGTCTTGCTGCTCGAGAATCGACTGAAGCCGCGCGTCTTCGGATTCCGCGCGACGCTGCGTCTCACCGACGTCCGATCGGGCAATGTGCTCGCCGAGGCGGCGTTGACGCCGACGTCCGGCATCAAGGGCGCCAACTACGATCTGCTGACGTGCGAACTCGAGATCGGGGCGCGTGCGCTCGAGGCGGCGGGTTGGGGATGCGACGTGGTCTTCGAGGACGACGCGGGGCACCGCGTTCAACGACGCATCACGGGCCCCTTGATGGCACCGGCGCGCAAAGAAGCCCCGACGAGCGGCCCGACCTCGCGGCCGGGCCGTCGGGGCTGATCACACTTCGGGCGGGAGGCCGCAGCACGCGCGGTCGCGACCGCAGAGCGTCGGGCCGATGGGCCGGTCGTCGGGGCCGACGGCTTCCATCGTCTTGAGGCACCAGAACGCGTGCGAACGCCCGCCGAAGGAATCGTCGGCGTCTCCGCGCGCTTCTTCGTTCAGGTACATCGTCTTCGTGCGCAGATCGGGGCACACGTGCGCACCGAGTCGCCGCGCGGGGACGATCGAATCGGGATCTCGCGGGTCACCTCTCATTTGCCACCTCCCGTCGCACGCGCGGCCGCGGCCGACAGCGCACGGCGCACCACCACGGCCGTCAGCGTGATCTTGTAGGCGTTGTCGCGCATCGGCGTCGCTCCGTCCGTCGCCTTCGTTCCCGCTTCGCGGAACAGGGCGTCCGAAGGCGCTTTGCCCACGAGCCACTTTTCGACGGCTTCGAGCTGAAGCGGTGTCGGAGCGACGGACGACAGCACCACGGACGCGGAGGCGATCTTGCCGCCCTCGAGCGTGAGGGCCGCCGCGCAGGAGGTGAGCGCCCAGTCGAACGACGCCTTCTCGCGGGTTTCGACGTACGACGATCCCGTCGTCCCCCGCGGAATCGGGAACGACACTTCACGGATGACCTGTCCGGCGACGAGGATGTTCTCGCGCGAGATGTCCTCCTCCGGACGCACCCAGAAGTCCTTCACCGCGATGTCGGAAGGGACGACGTCGGTTCCCTTCGCGGTGACGACGTGCAGCGTTCCGCCGAGCACCTGCAGGATCGGTGCAAGATTCGACGGATGGACGATGTTGCAGGTCACGTTCTCGAAGATGGCGTGGTACTTGTTCTCGCCTTCGATCGAGTAGCAGGTCTCGCCGCCTTTTTTCGAACACGCGTACGTGTCGTTCCGGAAGTACCAGCAACGCGGACGCTGACAGAGATTGCCCGCGACGGTTCCGCGGTTGCGGATCTGCGGCGTCGCGGCCTCCGCGGCGGCGTCGGCCAATCCGGGGGCGACCTTGCGGATGAGTTCCGACTCGGCGACTTCCGCGAGGGTGATCGCGCCGCCCATCACGATGCGTCCGTTCTCTTCCCGGATCGGGCTGCGGAGATCGGTCGCGGTGAGGAGATTCACCACCGTGTCGGGGCGCGTCACGCCTTCCTTCATGCGGTCGACGAGATCGGTACCCGCTCCCTTCAGAGCGCAATTCGGTGCGGCCGCCGCGCGAGCCGCTTCGGCCGCGTCCTTCGGCAGCACGTAGGTGAAGTCCTTCATTTGCCCTTTTCCTTCCCGGCGATCGCCGCGAGGACGCGGTCCGGAGTCATCGGGAGCGACCAGACGGGGAATCCGAGCGCGTTGTGCACCGCACCCGCGATCGCGGCGGCGACGGGGACCGAAGGCCCTTCGCCGAGGCCGGCGACGCCGACGTTGTTCGCCCCGTTGACGACTTCCGTCAGGATCACCTCCGCGCGCGGCATGTCCTTCGGACCCGCGATCTTGTACATCTCCATGTCGGCGTTGACCTGTTGACCGAGTTGACGGTCGAGGATGCGCTCTTCGAAGAGCGCGTAGGAAACGCCTTGCACGATCGCACCGTTGACCTGCGATTCGGCGGTCAGAGGATTGAGGATCGTCCCCGCGTCCTGGAGCGCCAAGTAGCGCGTGACCGCGATCGTCCCGTCTTCGGTGTCGACTTCGACTTCGGCGAAGTGCACTCCGCCGGTCTGACCTTCGTACGCGGCGTAGTTGCCCGTCCGCTTGCCGAGTTCGGCGATTTCGTCGCCCGGCATGAGCGCGCAGGCCTTTTCGAAGGTCATGGATTTGGAGCGGTCCTTCAGGTGGATCACCTTGCCGCCGCCGAGCGCGAGGTCGTCGGCGCCGCAGTCCCACGTCTTCGCGACGATCTCGCGGAGCGAACGGCCCGCCATGAACGCCGCGGTGCGCGCGGCGGGCATGATCGTCGGAGCCGTCGTCGATCCGCCGGAGGCGGGACCGATCGGGTCGTTCGTGTCGCCGAGGAACGGCGTGACGCGGGAGAGGGGAATACCGAGTTCTTCGGCGGCCACCATCGCGAGGATCGTCTTCGTTCCGACGCCGATGTCCTGCGCCCCGTTGCGGATCTCGACCGATCCGTCTTTCCGGATGCGGCAGAGCACTTGGGCTCCGCGTCCGCCGAGTGCGTACCAGAGCGAGGACGCGACGCCCATGCCCTTCTTGATCGGCCCCTTCCCGGAGCCGCTCGCGGTTCGCTTGTCCCATCCGAAGCGCTTCGCGCCTTCGACGTACTGTCGCGCGCGGATCGGATGCTTGTCGTTCTTGCGACGCAGTTCGAGCGGATCCATGCCGATCGCTTCCGCCGCGAGATTCATGATGGTTTCGAGCGCGAACGACCCTTGGGGGTGTCGCGGTGCGCGCATGGCGGCCGCGGCACCGGCGTTGGTCGCGACCTCGAAGTCCGCTTCCGCGACTTCGCCGAAGTCGTAGATCATCGGATTCGCCGCGCCCGCACCGCCTCCGATGCCGCCGGTTCCCGTCTTCGAGACCTTGTAGGCGGCGAGCGTGCCGTCCTTCTTCACGCCGAGGGACATCTCCTGCACCGACGACGGGCGGTTGCCGCCCTGCGCGTGTTCGGCGCGTCGTTCGAGCATCAACTTGACCGGACGACCCAGTTCCTTTGAAAGCGTGCACGCGGCCGCGCCCGCGACGCCGAGGGAGAACTTCGATCCGAAGCCTCCGCCCATGTAGTGCGCGATCACCGTCACGTTCGCTTCGGGCACCTTGAGCACGCGGGCGACTTCGCCGCGCGCGCCGAACGTCGCCTGCGTGGACGCCCACACCGTGGCGCGATCCGGCGCTTCGAAGCGGGCGGTCACACCGTGGGGTTCGAGGCACATGTGCGTCTGCACTTCGGTCGTCGCGGTCCCCGTGACGACGGCGTCGCAGCCTTGTGCGGCTTTTTCAAACGCGGCGACCGCTTCGGGACGGAAGTCGTCCCCGGTCTTGTTCGGGCGCTCCGAGTGGACGCGCGGAGCGTCCGGGGCGAGCGCCTGATCCATGCGGGCGGCGTGGGGGAGCACTTCGAACGTCGCCTTCACCGCGCGAACGGCTTCGAGGCACGCGGCGTGGGTTTCCGCCGCGACGACACCGAAGTGCTGCAGGGCGTAGCGGATGTCCTTCGACCCGTAATCCTTCGCGACGAGCACGCCGGGGATCTTCATGGCCTCGGAGTAGTCGACCGCGGTGACCTTCGCGCGGGCGTGGGGGCAACGCACGAAGGCGGCCCACACCATTCCGGGAAGATTCATGTCGTACGCGTAGCGGGCCTTTCCGGTGACTTTCGCCACGGCGTCGACGCGCGGGGTGCGCTGTCCGACGACGGCGTGCGTATCGCCGAATTGCCACGGCGGCGGTTCGTCCGGCGGCACGTTGACGGCGACTTCGCGGACGTCGCCCTTTTGTCCGAACTTGAACGGCTTGCCGCCGCGGGCGCCGTCCTGCTGGTTGCGTCGTCGGCGTTGCGCCGGGTCCTGCGGGTCGACGGGGATCACGGGATCGTCGGCGTTCATGTCACTTGCCTCCCTTGGCGAGGGCCGACGCGCGATCCATCGCGCGGAAGATGTTCAGATAGGTTCCGCAGCGGCAGATGTTCCCCGAGATCCCTTCGGCGCATTCGGCGCGCGTCGGGGCGGGATTCTTCGCGAGGAGCGCCGCGCACGACATCACCATGCCGGGGGTGCAGAACCCGCATTGCATCGCGTCCTCTTCGACGAAGCCCTGCTGCACGGGGTGCAGGCGGTCGCCGACGGCGAGCCCTTCGACCGTCGTCACGTCGCGTCCGGTCGCGTCCATCGCGAGCAGCAGACAAGAGTTGACGGTGCGTCCGTCGAGATGAACGGTGCACGCGCCGCAGGCGCCGCGGTCGCAGACCTGTTTCGTCCCGGTCATGTCCAAGCGTTCACGGAGCAGTTCGAGGAGCGTCATCGAAGGAGGCACCTTCGCGACGGTCTCCTTGCCGTTGAGCTTGAAGCGGATCTCGGTTTCGCCGCGCACGGCGGCCGCCGGCGCCGGGCCGACCGGCTCCATCGCCTTCTTCGCGTCGTCGATCAGGGACGTCGCCGCGGCCGCGACGCCCGCACTCTTCAGGAATCCGCGGCGTGAAACGGACCCCTTGCCCTCGTCTGCGTGACCACCCATGGCATCTCCGGTCGTCGGTGCGTGGTTCCGACCCGGAGATCTTAGAGGACGGGACGGTTTTTCGTGGATCGCGGAACCCGCTGCGAGACGTCGGTTTCGCACGATTTTCCCTCGGGATCGGTCGCCGAGGAACTCGGCGGAAACGCGTTGGCGGGAGGCCCGAGACTTGGCAACATCGAAGGGTTCCCGTCCTCGGGGTCCTCGGTTCGCGCCGGGGGGCCGGAGGGCGTTCTTCGGTGAGACTCGTTCTCATCTACTTACGCCAGCGAGATCGACTGTGAACGCAGCTCTGAAGTCCTGGGTCGACGAGTGCGCGGCGCTTTGCAAGCCCGCGAAGATCGAATGGTGCGACGGTTCGGACGCCGAGAACACCCGTCTCATCAACGAGATGACGGCTTCCGGCGTGCTGTCGAAACTCAACGACGCCTACCCGAACAGCTACCTCCACCGTTCGAACCCGAACGACGTCGCCCGCACGGAACACCTGACGTTCATCTGCACGCCGTCGAAGGACGACGCCGGCCCGAACAACTACTGGAAGTCGCCCGAAGACGGCCGCGCCCAGATGCTGCCGCTCTACGACGGCTGCATGGCGGGGCGCACCATGTACGTCGTGCCCTATCTCATGGGCCCCGTCGGGTCTCCGTCGTCGAAGGTCGGCGTCGAGATCACCGACTCGCCGTACGTCGTCGTCAACATGCGGATCATGACCCGCATGGGCGACGTCGCCCTGCGTCAGCTCGGTCACTCGTCCGATTTCGTGAAGGGGCTGCACTCGCTCGGCGATCTGTCGCCCGACCGCCGCTTCATCATGCACTTCCCCGAGGAAAAGCTGATCTGGTCGATCGGCTCCGGCTACGGCGGCAACGCCCTTCTCGGCAAGAAGTGCTTCGCCCTTCGCATCGCGAGCACGCAAGCGCGTGAAGAGGGTTGGTTCGCCGAGCACATGCTGATCGTCGGCATCGAAAATCCGCAGGGAGAAACGACCTACGTCGCGGCGGCGTTCCCGTCGGCCTGCGGAAAGACCAACCTCGCGATGCTCGTCCCGCCCGCGAGTCAGAAGGGTTGGAAGGTGTGGACGGTCGGCGACGACATCGCTTGGATGCGCGTCGGACCGGACGGACGCCTGTGGGCGATCAATCCGGAAGCGGGATTCTTCGGCGTCGCCCCGGGAACGGGTTCGAAGACGAATCCGAACGCGATGGCGTCCCTCAAGAAGAACTCGATCTTCACCAACGTCGCCGTCACGAAGGACGGAATGCCGTGGTGGGAAGGCATCGACGGCGAAGTCCCGGAAACCCTGACCGACTGGAAGGGACAGCCGTGGGCGAAGGGCTCGACCGAGAAGGCCGCCCACCCGAACGCGCGTTTCACCGCACCCGCGGCGCAGTGCCCCTCGATCTCGCCGAAGTGGGAAGACCCTCAAGGCGTCCCGATTTCCGCGATCATCTTCGGTGGACGTCGTGCGCGTACCGCGCCGCTCGTCTATCAGGCCCGTGACTGGAATCACGGCGTCTACGTCGGAGCGTCGGTGGCGTCGGAAACGACCGCCGCGCAGACCGGCGCGGTCGGCGTGGTGCGCCGCGACCCGATGGCGATGCTTCCGTTCTGCGGATACAACATGGGCGACTATTTCGCACATTGGCTCCGCATGGGCGGTCGCATGAAGCACGCGCCGAAGATCTTCCACGTGAACTGGTTCCGCCAAAACGCCGCCGGCAAGTTCGTGTGGCCGGGATTCGGCGAGAATCTCCGCGTGCTTCGCTGGGTGATCGACCGCTGCAACGGCGGCGACGCCGCCGTCGAAAGCGCGATCGGACACCTGCCCGCTCCGGGTGCCGTCGACATGTCGGGGCTCGATCTCGACGACGCGACGCGCGCGGATCTGTTCAACGTGGACGCGGGCGAGTGGAAGGCGGAAGCCGAGAACGTCGCGGAATTCTTCGCGAAGTTCGGCAGCCGTCTCCCCGCCGAGATGGAGCGTCAGCGGCTCGATCTGCTCGCGCGCCTCGGCTGATTCGGAGCGCATCGAACGAAAAAGGCCGCCGGAAAACCGGCGGCCTTCTTCATTTCCGGAGACGTGCGGATCAGCCGCGACGTCGACGCTCGGTTTCGGGCTTCTTGTCGACGACGACGCGCGCGGTGCGATCGGCGACTTCGTAGGCCGAGAGATACACGAGTTTCGCGGTGCGCGAGACCTTCGAGAAGTCGATCTTTTCGACGTCGTCCGTCGCACGGTGGTAGTCGGGGTGGAAGCCCGAGAAGTAGAACGAGATCGGGATACCCTTCTTCGCGAAGTTGTAGTGATCGCTGCGGTAGTAGACGCCCTCCTGGTCGTACTCGAAGACGAATCCGACGTGCGCGGTGTTCGTCGCTTCGATGATGTCGTGGAGTTGCGTCGACAACTTCTTCGAGCCGATGAGGTGGAGCGTGTTGACGTTCTCTTCCGCCTTTTCGTTCGTCGGATTCTCGGACGGGTGGTGTTCTTCGTTGCGGCCGATCATGTCCATCTGGAATTCCGCGACCGTTTTTTCGATGGGGAAGATCGGGTTTTCGACGTAGTAGCCGGAACCGAGAAGACCCATTTCTTCGCCGCACATGGCGATGAACACCATCGTGCGCTTCGGGCGCGTCCCGTTCTTCGCGAACGCGCGGGCGACCGCCAAAAGGCCCGTCGATCCCGAACCGTCGTCGTCGGCGCCGTTGAAGATTTCGCCGGTGGCGCTGCGTCCGAGGTGGTCGAGATGGGAGCCGACGATGACGACTTCCGACTTCAACGTCGGGTCCGAGCCTTCGAGGCTGCCGATGACGTTCGGGACGGGGATTTCCTTCGTTTCGGTGCTGACGCCGACCTTGATCTTGCCCTTGCCCGGCTTCGAGACCGGAGCGTCCGTCGCCGACGCGACGAGTTTGTCGAGGTCGACTCCGGCGGCCGCGGCGATCGATTTCGCGGCGGCGGTGGAGATCGACAGCGTCGGGGCACGCCGGGCGGCGGCGCCTTCGCTCGCGGCCGACGGCGGACGGGACGACTTCGGCACGACGCTCGATGCGGTGGGGAGACGCGCCGCGGCGACGTCGTTCACGGTGAAGACGGCGGCCGCCTTCGACGCGAGGTCGCGCGATGTGCGGCCCGCGCGGTTGCCGCGTGCACCGGAGGTCGCTTCGGCGACGGGCATGAAGATCACGGCTTTTCCGGAGACGTCGAGCGATCCGAGTTCCTTGGCGCTCGCCTTGCCGGACACGAAGACGACGGGCCATTCGCCCGAGATGTTGCCCGATCCCGAGGCGCTCCAACCTTCGCCCATCTTGAGGGCGACCGGCTCTTTACCTCCGGAGTATTCGAAGACGGCTCCCGCGACGTCGATCGACGAACCTTCGAACATCATGTTTTGGAAGTAGGTCGGCTGTCCTTCGGAGTTCTTGTCTCCGACGGGAGTAAGACCCCATTCCTTGAAATGCGCGGCGACGTAGTCGGCGGCCTTCTGGTAGCCCGCTTGGCCGGTGCCGCGTCCTTCGAAGTCGTCGGAAGCGAGCGTCGACAGCCACGTCTTGCAGTCGTCGGGGGTGATCGTCGCGAAACCGGCGGCACGGTCGGCCGGAGGTGGCTTGAGGTTCGTCGGGATCTTGTCTCCCGATTGGGCGACGAGAGCTGCGGCGAGGAAGAAGGGGAGCCAAATCGTCTTCGAAATCCTGAATGTCATGGGGACGTTCCTGTCCGGTCCGGCGTCTTTGTGGGTGCTGCGGTCCATGCAGGTCGGCATGGTACCCGTCAGGTCGACGGACACGGGCGTCATGACGAATCCCTCCCTTCCATCCTCTCCCTTCCGCGTTCTGCTCGGGCGCCTGCTTCTCGAGCGGGCCGAGGCCGTCGGCATTCCGTCGGGGCGTGCGTTGGCCCAAGTGCTCGGTCGATCCGCGGGCACCGTTTCGCAGATGCTCGGCGGTTCCTTGGTCCCGTCGGGGGAAGCGGTTCTCGAAATCGCCGACGTCCTGCGCCTGTCGCCCGCCTCGCGCGAACAACTTCTTCGGGCGGCGGTCGCGAGCAAGGTCGAGGCTCGGGGACGAGACGGCTTCTGGCTGACGACGGCCTTGGGGTGGGAACGCGACGCCCGTGCCGACGCCGATCGGATGCGACGATTTCTCGAGCAGCGTGGGCTCGG
>JAFMJN010000265.1 GCA_017853435.1 Planctomycetota bacterium
CCATGTCCATGTCGAGCGGGCGGACGAAGCGGGCGTTGACGACGGTCGCGGAAATGCCGCGGGCAGCGAGAAGGTCGGCCGCCGCAAGCGCGTGGTACGTCAGGTGTCCGAGGGCGAGGATCGCCGTGTCCCCGCCGTTGCGCAGGACTTCCGCCTTGCCGAGCACCATCGGAGCCGTGGCGGGAATTTCCTTCGTCGGATGCACCGCGAAGGTTCGCGGGTAACGGATCGCGGCGGGATTGGGTCCGTCGAGGGCCAAATCCAACATCGCGCGGAATTCCGATGCGTCGCGCGCCGAGTAGAGATCGATGCCCGGGAAGCTGCGCAGGTAGGCGATGTCGTAGGAACCGTTGTGCGTGGCACCGTCGGGTCCGACCACGCCCGCACGGTCGACGCAGAACGTCACCGGCACGTGATTCAACGACACCTCTTGGAAGAGCTCGTCGTAGGCGCGTTGGAGGAAGGTCGAGAAGATCGCCACCACCGGCTTCTTCCCCGCCTTGCGGAGGCCCGACGCGAAGCCGACGGCGTGTTGTTCGCAGATGCCGACATCGTGCGTGCGCTCCGGGAAGAGCTTCGCGAACTTGGTCACGCTCGTGTTGTCGGGCATGGCCGCGGTGATCGCGTGGACGGTGTCGTCACGCTTCGCGCGCGCGATCAGGGCGTCGGCGAAGATGTTCGACCACGTCGATTCGCCCTGCGTCGGGAATTCGAGATCGGGGCTGGTGTTCGGTTCGACTTTCGGCGACACGCCGTGGAGCCCGATCGGATCCTGAGCCGCACGCGGGTGCCCCGCACCCTTTTGCGTGATCACGTGCAACATCGTGAATCCACCCTGCCGACGGAGGTCGGACAGGATCGACACGAGATGCGGAATGTCGTGGCCGTTGACGGGGCCGATGTAGCGCGGTCCGAACGCCTCGAGGAGCGCGCCCGCGGGATTGATCGTGCGCGAGATGACGTCGCGCGCCTGATCGATCGCACGGTCGATGCGTTCGCCCACGACCGGGATGCTCTTCACGAGTCGGTGAAGGGCTTCCTTCGCTTCGGCGTACCCCGTTCCCGCGCGGACGCGCGAGAGGTACTCCGAAATCGCGCCGACCGACTTCGAGATCGACATCTCGTTGTCGTTGAGGATGACGAGGAGGTTGGCGTCCTTGAGGGTGCCGGCGTGGTTCAACGCTTCGAGGGCGACACCCGTCGCGAGCGACGCGTCACCGATGACGGCGACCGCCCGATGGTCGGGGTCCTTCGACTTGCCGACCGCCATTCCCAACGCCGTCGAGATGCTCGTACCCGCGTGGGCGAACAGATAGTGGTCGTAGGGGCTTTCCGCCGGGTGGGTGTAGCCCGCGAGACCGTGGCGCTGACGGATCGTCGCGAACTTGTCGCGACGCCCGGTGAGGATCTTGTGCGGGTACGCCTGATGCGACACGTCCCAGATGAGGGTGTCGCGGAGAAAGTCGTGCGTGTAGTGAAGGGCGATCGTGAGGTCGACGACGCCGAGGCCGGACGCGAGATGTCCGCCGTTCTTTTCGAGCACCCGCGTGATGAGGTCGCGGATCTCGGACGCCACAACCGGAAGGTCGGATTGCGGCAACCGACGGAGGTCGGCGGGGTCGTTGATGCGGTCGATCAAAGGCATGGTGAGAACTCTTACGAGCGCCGTTCCACGACGAAGGCGGCCAAGGCTTGCAACGCCCCATGGCGATCCCAGGGACGCACCGCTTCGGACGCTTCGAGGGCGAGGCGGCCCGCGCGTTGCCGCGCAGCCTCCACACCCACCACCACAGGGTACGTCATCTTGCCGCGATCACGATCCTTCCCGGTCCCCTTTCCGAGTTCTTCGGGGGTGGACGTCTCGTCGAGGATGTCGTCGACGATCTGGAAGGAAAGCCCGAGGGCCGTCCCGTAGGCCCGCATCGCGGCGACCGCCTCCGGCGGGGCACCCCCCGCCAGTGCGGGCAGAACGGCCGCCGCGCGGATAAGCGCCGCGGTTTTCATGAGATGGATCGATTCCACCAACGGCAGCGTCGGCGGAAGGCCCTCGCCCTCGAGGTCGAGGATTTGGCCGCCGATCATGCCCAAAGTTCCGGACGCCCGCGCCAATTCCGCCAAGGCGGGGGCGATCCCGGGGGCGTTCCCGAGGCGCGTCGCCAGCACCTCGAACGCGAGCACCGACAGGGCGTCCCCGGCGAGGATGGCGACGGCTTCGCCGTACACCTTGTGGTTCGTCGGGCGACCGCGCCGGAGATCGTCGTCGTCCATCGCGGGGAGGTCGTCGTGCACCAGACTGAACGCGTGGATGAGTTCGACCGAGGCCCCGCAGGTCGTCCCCACCGCGGGCGAGACACCCAGTGCTTCGGCGACGGCGAGCGCGATCGCCGGGCGCAGGCGCTTGCCCCCGGAGAACACGGAGTAGCGCATCGCTTCGTGGATGCGGCGGGGCTCGGCTTCGGCGGCGGGCATCACCACGTTCAGCTCGGCGTCGCACGCGATCGCGGCGCGACGCAATAGTTCCGCGACCGGTTCAGGCACCCGCGGCGCCCCCGGCCGGATCGAGTCGCGTGCCGTCTTCGAGGCGTTCTTCCCCGCGGTCGTCCCGCGTGAGGATTTCGATGCGACGTTCGTAGTCGCCGAGTTGCTTCAGCAACTCCTTGTGGAGGGCCTTCCCCTTCTCGAACGTCGCGATGGACTCTTCGAGTCCGAGACGTCCGCCTTCGAGATCGCGAATGAGGCGCTCGAGGTCGGCGAGTTTGGTTTCGAAGGACGGCTTCGGATCGGGTTCGGGCATGGGGCGACTCGGGCCTCGACCTTAGCAACCCGGGGAGACGGGGGCATCCCCGCCCACGTCGGGGACGGACCGGGGCGCGGCCCCGTCCACCTTCGAAACGACGTCGTCGCCCCGCGCGAGCGACGTCAGCAACGTCTCGCCCGGTGCGAGCGTTTCTCCGGATCGCAGCACGTGCGGGCGTCCGTCCCGCAAGACCCGTGTAATGGAGAATCCGCGGCCGAGCACGGCGACCGGGTTCAGCGCGTCGAGCGTGGCCCCGGCCGCGGAAACCCGCGGCGCGAAGGCGGCGGTCGCGCGCCGCGCGGCGCCGTTCAGCCGATTCCCCGCCCCGACGACACGCGCCGAGGCGTCACGGAGGGCCACGGAGGGGCGATGCGCGTCGAGGACGCGCCGCAGCCCGCGAAGGGCGTCGCGACGCTCGTCCGCCGCGCGTGTCAGCGCGTCGTCGAGCCGCCCCTCGGCCTCGTCCAACGACTGCCGCACGCCTTCAACCAACATCGACGGGTCTTCGAAGACGGGACGCGCCTCCGCCGATTCGAGGCGCGCACGTACCGTCGCGAACCGCGCGCGAACGGCGTCGACCATCCGCAACGAACCGCGCGTCAGCGCCGCTTCGATCGCGTGCATTTCGGGGACGACGAGTTCGCCCG
>JAFMJN010000266.1 GCA_017853435.1 Planctomycetota bacterium
CCCGCCAAAGACTTCTTCAAGATGGCTTCCGGCCCGCTCTTCCCGGGGGCCGTCGCGAAGAGCGCTTCCCCGATGGCCGAAGCGACGCGTCGACGCGGATCCGCGGCTACCGCCTCGTTCGCGGCGACGAGCAGCGCCGGGATCGACTTCGTGCGTTCCTCGGGGCCGAGTTCCGCGAGCGCCTGCGCGCCGAGGATCCGCAACCAAGGATCATCCGACGCGAGCAGGGCGCGAAGCGCGTCGGCGGCGGCGTCGGACTTCTTACCGCGACGTGCGAGAGCCTCCGCTGCACCGTAACGCGCGAAACGCTCTTGGCTCGCGAGCACGGCAAGCAGCGAGGTCGTCAGGTCTTCGTCTTTCGTAGCGAGGGCCGCCGCCGAGCGGGTTCGCACCGCGGGCGACCAAGAACGCAGGCCTGCCATGAGTGGTTCGGTGGATCGCTCGGCGTACGGGTTCTTCTCGGTCCAGTAGTCGAAGTCGCGTCCAGCATCGATGGTTTCCCGCAGGCCGTCTCCGACGATCGGCTCGACGACGGTCGGACGTTTCCCCGTCAGAACGATCTTCTTGAGCGGCAGCGCGAAAGCCAGCCCGTACGCACCCGTGCAGTCCCAGCCGTCGTACGAGTCGTCGCCGCGCATCGCGGCGGTCTGCTGGTAATGCAGGCCACCGTCGAAGCCGCGTGCAAAATCGAGTTCCCACCCCGCCTCGGCCAAGTACGCCGCCGTCGCCTCGGGACCACCGCGCGACACTCCGGGAAACGCCCATAGGTGGTTGAAGAAATTCCCCGTGTGGCCGCTCTCACGTTCGCCCCATGCGGCGATCGCCATACGCGTGAAGTAGGTGGCGGCCTCGCGATCTCCGAGCAGATCGAACAACACTGCGGCCGCCGAACACTTGCCGTTGTCTTCGTGCCACGGCCACGGGTCGTGGTCTCCGTAGGGCACGGCCCCCTTGTCCACGTACCAACGAAGGAAGCCCGCGCTCTTGCGGATCGCATCGTCGACGACGCGGCTCTTCACGCCGGCCTCGCGCGCGATGGCCATCGCCAGCGTGAGCACGATTCCGGGTTGGTTCATATTTCCGTAACCGTGAAGATCGCCGTCAGGCTCCCGACGGAAGGCGTGCCCCCACGTCCCCACTGTGGACTGCCCCTCGGCGATGTCCGTCGCAAGTCGCTTCAACCCGGCCATGACCGATCGATCGCGCGTGGCCAACGCATATTCGGCCAAGAAGAGCGTTTCGTACGCATAGCCCCACGCGATGTGGCCACCCGGCTGCGAGGCGGCGACCGCCTTCGCGTATTCGGCGACGATGGGAAGGTGGTCGCGATCGCCGGAGGCGATCAGAAGAAGCGCATTCATGTCGTTCTCGATGGAAACGACCATGCGTTTGCGCTTGTCGTGAAACCCGCGATCGACGACGGCCCGGCATGCCTGATCAAGAAGTCGCTTCGACTTCGGACAGTCGTAAGGAGCGGTTTTTGAAAATCCCCCGACGGTCTTGAGCTTCAGGACGACCGTGTCGGTCTTCGTTCCTCGACGCCGCAGGATGCGGAGACGCCCTTCGTTGCGCGGGTCCTCGGCGGCCACGATCGCAGCGACGAGCGCGCGGCGCGCATCGCCGTCGAACGGCTTGCCTGCGACTCCGACGATCAAATCGCCCTTGTCGAGGATCCCAGAAGCCGGCGAGTCCGGCGCGACGGACGTGATCAAGATCTGTCGCGCATGATTCGTCTGCCCTTCGAATCCCCACATCCACCCGCGCGCGCCCGTCGGCCCGAGATTCCAATCATGCGCCTTCTCCGGCGGAGCTTCGCGGGTCAAGTCCGGAACGGGCGGCAACTTCTTCTGCCCCATCACCGTTCCGGACGACAGGACGCTTACGACGAAAGCGAACCCCAACACTCCGGCACGCAACGTACGGCGACGAAGCAGGCAGGCGAACGTTCGTCGAGGAGTCAACGGATCAGCGCGCCTTCGCCGTCTTCGCGGCAAGGGCCTTCACGCCGACGTCCTTCTTCAAATTGGCCGCCTGCGCGAAAAGGCGAGCGAATGCGACGATGCCTCCGCGCGCCTGCGCCCAGTCGTAGTTCTCGTTCGGTGCGTGATAACCGTGTTCCGGCAACGAAAGCCCGAGGAATACTGCAGGAGCACCGAGAACGTCCTCCATCGTCTTGATGGCGCCGATGGATCCGCCTTCGCGAACGAACACCGGCTTCTTGCCGAAGGCGAATCCCATCGCATCGCGGATGAGATCGGCGAGCGGTCCGGTCGTCAGCCCCTCATACGGATCCAATCCGTTCTCCGCGTGGATCTGAACGTCCTTGTTGTGCTTCTTGACGAAAGCCGTCACCAGCTTGAGGACTTCCTGCGGCGTCATGCGCGGCACGATGCGGCAGGACAGCTTGGCTTCCGCACGCGGCGGCACCACGGTCTTCACGCCGGCGCCCTGATAGCCGCCCGCGATTCCGTGGACTTCGAACGTCGGCATCGCCCAGATACGCGTCATGAGATCGACGGCGTCCTTCGTGCGAATGGATTTGAAGCCGTGATCCTTCAGGAACTTCGCCACGGTGAAACCCGACGCTTTGAAATCGGCGAGTTCCGCCTTGGTCGGCTTCTTCACGTTCTTGTAGAAGCCGGGGATCAACACCTTTCCCGTCTTGGCATCGACCATCTTGGCGACTAGGTCGCACATCTCCGCGATGGGATTGCGGGCGGCGCCTCCCGTCACCCCGGAGTGACGGTCACCCGTGCCGGTCTCGAGCGTCAGCCGGAACGACTGCAATCCACGAAGCCCCGCGGGTGACGCCGGGCGTTGCCGCGACACCCAAATGGTGTCGGAAACGACCACGAAGTCCGTCTTGATCGACGCCTTCGCGGAGCGAATCCCCGCCGCGAAGTTGGGCGAACCGATCTCCTCTTCCAACTCCCAAAGGAATCGGACGTTGACGCGCGCACCGTGTTTGAGCGCGTAATGCGCTCCGAACAACGCCGAAAGCCCGGGGCCCTTGTCGTCAGTGGTGCCGCGCCCGTAGTAGGTGTCGCCCTCCTGAGTGAAGACGAACGGCTCGGTCTTCCATTCGGATTTGTCGCCACCCGGCTGCACGTCCATGTGGTTGTAGATCGTGACGGTCGGCAACTTCGGATCGATCACGGACTCGGCGGCGATGATCGGGTTGCCCTTGGTCTCGATCAGAGACGGTTTGAACCCGAACTCCGCGAGGGTGCGGCACGCGAGATCCGCCATGCGGAGGCAGTCGGCTTTGTACGCCGGATCCGTACTCACGCTCGGTGTCTCGACGAACTCCTTCAGAAGGGCTTCGAAACGCCCTCGCTGAGAATCCGCGAATGCCGTGATCTCCGCCTTGCCCATCCCGTCGACCTTGTCCGCCACGTGTGTGCTCCCCCGTGTGCGGCCTT
>JAFMJN010000267.1 GCA_017853435.1 Planctomycetota bacterium
GATCCGTTGGCCCTCATTCAGTACATCGACTACAAGACCTACCTCGTCGGCGACATCAATACGAAGGTCGATCGCGCGAGCATGGCTCATTCGCTCGAGGTGCGCGAGCCGCTCATGGATCACGAACTGATCGAATGGCAGGCGACGCTCCCCACGTCGCTCAAGATCCGCGGCGGCGAAGGGAAGTACCTGTTCAAGAAGTCGATGGAAGGTGTTCTGCCCGACGACATCCTCTACCGACCGAAGATGGGCTTCGCCGTACCGTTGGCGCGTTGGTTCCGCGGCCCGTTGCGTTCCCGCGTGCGCGCCACGCTGCTCGGCGAACGTCTGCTCGACACCGGGTGGTTCGAGCGTCGATCGATCGAGGGACTCATCGAAGGCCATGAATCCGGGTTGCGCGACAACAGCGCGTCGATTTGGAATCTCCTCATGTTCGAGGCGTTCCTGAGGCGCGTGGTCGACGCCGCGCCCGATGCGCGCGGAGCACGCGGATGAGCGTCGCCGGGCGTAAAACGAAGAACCTTTGGTGGATCGCCGCCGCGGCGAGTCTCGTCGTCGCGATTGTCCTCGGCGTTTCATTGTGGTCGTACACGTCGACCCCCTCCGAAGAAGTCCGACTTCGGAATGCGTTGGTGTGGTCTCCGGAACCCGGCGCCACGTTCGATTGGCCGGGGGACGCCCCACCGGATTGGTTTTCCGTGGAGACGCGTGCCCCCGATACGGATTATGCCGTCGCAGCCGACGGTCTCGGTTTGGGGCCGTTGCCTTCGGACGTCGCGCGCGCGACCGCCATCGCCAAGCACTTGCTGAAGCACCCGGCCTCCGGGCGTGGTGATCCGATCTCGTCGGACCTTCCAACGACCTATCGGTTGATTCGCTCGCAGGGGAAGGGGTACTGCGGCGACTTCAATCGGGCGTTCACCGGACTCGCTCTCGCGGGGGGCCTTCCGGTCCGATCATGGGCCTTTTCCTTCGACGGGTACGGCGGGCATGGGCACGTCTTCAACGAGTTTTGGGATCGCGCGGCGCGGCGTTGGCGGATGGTCGACGTCTTCATGAACTTCTTCCCGACGCGCGACGACGGCTCGGTGCTGTCCGCACTCGAGTTCCGAGATGCCCTGCTTCAAGGAAGAACGGATTTCACGTATCGCCGCATCTCCGACATGATCTCCCAGCCCTACGAAACGGATGCGGAGATGAGCGCGTACTTCCGTCGTGGTCTCGGCGAGTGGTTCCTGCTCAAGGGGAACACGGTCTTCTCCGCCGACGGACATCCGTTGGTGTGGATGGCACGACCGTTTGGTCGCGCAGTCGCACAGACCGTCGCCTGCATCATCGGTGCCCAACCCGCGGTTTGCCCCATCGAATCGTCCGACAACGCCGCGGCACGTGAACGCATGTCGGAATTGCACCGTCGACTTTGGGGACTCATTTCGGCGTCGGCCTTCGCGGGGATCTTCTTCATCGTCGGCTGGATGCGGCGAAAGCCCGGCCGCTTCAACGAGCCCGCTCGCCTCTGAATCGATCCCGTCCGGCGGCGAACCGATATCGCCGTTGCCTTACGATGGACACCCATGGTCGGTCGGATGCTTCTCTTGCTGCTCCTCTTCGTCGGCGGTCTCGTCGCACAGGCCGCCGTCAAGCGCGAGGCCGACGCGTCCGACGCGTTCTTCAAACGGGGGGAGATCCCGCGTTTTGAAATCGTGGTCGCACCGGAAGAACTTGCCAAGCTGAAGGCGAATGCTCGCGAGTACGTCCGCGCCCGGCTCTTTGAAAACGGCAAAATCGCCTTCGAGACCGTCGGGGTGAAACTGAAGGGCGCGGCCGGGAGTTTCCGAGAGTGGGACGACCGCCCGGCGCTGACGGTCAAGGTCGACAAGTTCGACGACACGCTGCGGTGGCGCGCGATCAAGAAGTTCCATCTGAACAACGCCGTTCAGGACGATACGTGGCAACACGACCTGCTCGCCTCGGAATTGATGACTCGGGCGGGCATCCCGGCCGCGCGTGTGTCCCATGCGCGGGTTTGGTTGAACGGCCGCGACGTGGGCCTGTACGTGTTGAAGGAAGCGCTCGACAAGACGTTCCTCGCGCGCCACTTCCCGAACAACGACGGCAATCTCTACGATGGGGGCTTCTGTCAGGACGTGGACGTCGACCTCGAGAAGGATTCCGGCGGCGGACCCGACGACCACGCCGATTTGAAGACTCTGCGTGAGATGGTCGCGGTCGCCGACTTGAAGGAGCGTTGGGCGAAGCTCGAAGGTGTCGTCGACGTCAAAGCGTGCGTCAACTTCATGGCGATGGAGCTTCTGATCAATCACTGGGACGGGTACACGCAGAATCGCAACAACTATCGGATGTACTTCAACCCGGCGCTTTCCCGTTGGGTCTTCATCCCGCACGGCATGGATCAGATCTTCGGCGACGCGGAGGCGTCGATGCTCGACATGCCGACCGCGATGATCAGCGCTTCGGTCATGCGCCATCCGGATTGGCGTCTCCTCTATCGCAAGCGGCTCTCCGAAGTCGTGTCGTTCGTCGCCCCCGAGAAGCTTCATCCGAAAGTGGACGAGGTCGCGAAGCGCCTCGCTCCCGTTCTCGAATCGATGGACCCGCAACTCGCTCGGGACTACGTCGGACGCGTGCGGGCGCTGAAGGATCGGATCGCCGCCCGGTACAAGTTCGCGAAGGAACAGGCGGCGTTGCCGGAGCCCAAACCCGTCGCTCTGGCACCGGGAAAGAGCCTCGTCCTGCGGACGTGGCGCAAGGCGCCGGAAACCGAAGATGCCCGATTGTCGGAAGAGAAGAACGCCGGTGAACGTCAATACGTGATCGGCGTCGGCCCGAGTGGGCGTTGCGTGGCGTCCTGGCGCAAGATGGTGCCGCTGACCAAAGGTCGCTGGCGTTTTTCCGCGAGCGTTCGCACCGAAGGGGTCGTCGCGACGACCGACACTCCGAATCAAGGAGCGGGTGTCCGCATCTCCGGTGGAACGCGTACCGCGAAGGCCGTCGGTGACGCGATGTGGAAGCCGCTCGTCTTCGATTTCGAAGTCGAAGAAGCGGTGCGCGACGTCGAATTCGTGATCGAACTTCAGGCGACGCGCGGAACGGCTTGGTTCAACCTCGAGTCCCTGAAGTTGAAGCGACTCGAGTAGGTCGTCAGTAGTAGGTGTAGGTGGTCGTCGTGGTGCAGCCCATGGGCAACGTCACGACCACGGGAGCGATGCCGACCGTACCGGGTGGTGTCCGGCAGATGATCTGCGAACCGGTGGTCGAGAGCACCGTCGCAGGGGCGCCGCCGATCGTCACGGACGAGCCGACGACGAAGTTGGTCCCGAGGATGTAGAAGTTCGCGTTGCCCGCGACGGGCCCCGACCCGAACAACGTGCCCGAGACCGT
>JAFMJN010000268.1 GCA_017853435.1 Planctomycetota bacterium
CCCCCCGTCCCCGTCGAGCGACGATCGATCAACGACGTCCGCCGCGACCGCCTCCGCCCGCTCTCCCGAGTCGGCCCGCCCCGCCCCCCGAGTAATTGCCGCCCCAGTTCCCGCCGGACGTGCGCGGCGATTCGGACGCGCGACCGGAAAGGCCCTCGCCGCCCGATTGCCAACGTGCGGAGTTGGAACTCCGCCAATCTCCGTCGGCACGCGTCGCCGCTTGGTCGTGCAGCGCCTCGCGCTTCGACGTGTCGCCGACGTCGCTCCATCCGCCCTTGTCGTACTGATTCCACGAGTCGGACTTCTCGTCGTACTTGTAGACGCCGCCGTCGTGAGTCGCGTAGACGTTGTTGCCGACGGAAACCGCCTTGCCGTCGGACGTCGAGGCGACGCCCCACTGACCGTTCTCCGTCCGCACACCGGCCGCCGAGACGCTCTCGCCCGTGCGCGTGTTCCCGATCGTTCCCGCACCCGCGACGACTTCCGTGCCGTTGCGATCACCGCTCGCGGCGATCGCACCGCGACCGTAGTTGCCCGTCGACGGGTTGTAGCCCGCTCCGCGGGCGCCTTCGGCCCAGTTGCCCGTGTAGGCGTTTTCGACGACGCCGCTGTGCCCGACCGCGCGCGCGCCCGTCGCGGAGTTGTAGGACATGCCGGTGTGCGTGGCCCACGAGTTGCCCGTCCATGCGTTGAACCCCGCGCTCGTGCGGGTCATCGTCGAGACGTTCCCCCACTGGTGGTAGACGTTGCCCGTGGTCGCGGCCCAACCGCCCGGCCCCCACGCGTAGGCGCCGTGCGGACCGTAACCGCCCCAGTAGGGCCCCCAGCACGGATACGGGCCGCAGCGCCACGTGTTCGCACCGATCGCCCAACCGACGGCCATGCCCGCGCCGAACCCGAACGCCCAACCGGCCCACGGGTTGTAGGTCATGCACGCACCGTAGCCGTACGTCATCGGTACGGGGACCCATCCGTCGACGCAGTACGCCGAGTACCAGTAACCCGTTCCGTAGACGATCACTCCGTCCTGCACGTACGCACCGAAATAGCCGGGCGTGTACCCGACGGAGACGTAGTCGGGTCCGGCGTTGTAAACGCGAACGAACGTCACGTAGTAGTAGGGGCTCGACGGAGGAATCGTGTAGAGGACGGGCGCCACCCACGTCGCGACTTTCCACGGACCCGCGAAGGCGGGAGCGGTGAACCACACACCCTTCTCCACCGCCCACAACGTCGTCGCCTCCGTACGGAACACGGGAGTCGCACAGTTGGCGACGGCCTCGACCTTGCCGGAACCGATCGTGCCCACGACCTCGGTCCACTGCGGCGCTCCACCGACGAGAGTCGGCGTCGGGAACGCTTCATTCAGCGGCACCCGCGCCATCTGCGGAATCGTGTTGGCGATCGCCGCCTCCTGCGCCTGCGCGGTGCCGGGAATCGACGCGAGGACGTTTTCCTTCGGGTTGTCGGCCGGAATCATCAAGAACGCCGTCGGCAACGTGGTCGCCGGGGCGTACGTCCACGGGCCGCCGATGCCGGACCCGGTGAACCAGCGCCCCGACACGAGCACGAAACACGCTCCCGTCGCATCCAACCGGAAGATGTTGGCGCTCGTGTTCGTGACGTAGGAAAGCCCCGCCTGCGGGATCGGCGTCCATGCGGGCGTGCCGTCGACGACGAGGATTTCGGCCGACCCCGTCGCGACGACGACGGCGGGCACCATCACGGACAGTGAAACCGTCTGCGCCTTGTCGGCCTTCGCATCGGTGGTCGCGCTCGTATCGGGCGCGAGAAGATTGATCTGCGGACGCGACGCGACCCACTTCATCGCGGTCGCGAGATCCGCCGTCGCACCGCCGATACCCCAAGGCCCGGCGAGCGTCTCCGCGGTCAACCAGCCGTCGGCGACCCGCAGCCACCAGTGATTCCGCACGTCCTTCAGCAAGAACATCGACGTGTTCATGACGCGCGTGAGCGACGTTTGCGGAATCGGTTCGAAGACGGGATCGCCCTGAATCGGCACCAACACCGTCGGCGTCGTCGCGATCGTCAGCGCGGGCACCGTGTTCTTCAACGGCGCGACCGGAACGCTCGGCGCCGCCTGCATGGACGGCACGGACGCTTCCAAGCGGTCGAGTGCGATGTTCAACGACTTGCCCTTGCCCTGCCGTTCGAGGTCGCGCTCGATGCGATCCTGCGACGCGGGATCCGCGGGGATCGAGACACCCGTGATTTCCATCCGACTCGTCTTCACCATCCGATTCGGCCGATTGACTTCGGTCGTCGCGGAGAACGACAGCGTGCCGAATTCCTGAGTCTGCCCACCCGTCGGCGTGATCGAAATGGCGCACGTTCCGGTCAGGTGATGACCGTCCCACGACTTGAAGGTCGGCGGATACACCGTGACGCGGGAATCGCCGAGGTCGAAGTCGCGGGGAAATCCGTGTTCGGCCGTCGCCGCGGGCGCGGCGGACGTCGTCGCATCGGACGACGACGGCGACTGCGGCATGGCCGACACGACTTCCGACGTTGCGGCGACGACGAGGAACGCGAAGACGGCGGACGCAAGACGCAAGGGGGTGCACGTGGACATGAGCGACTCCGGATGATCGGGACGAAGGCGGTTCTACCATCCGAAGCCGAAACGTATCGACTCGGCGGCCCCGAAATGGACGCCCCGAAAATCGATCGCCGGCGTCGACCGTGAACTGTCGCGAGGCGTAGGATCCCGGCCGCGTTCGATCGACAGTTCCCCGACTCGGGAGCGGTTCCGCCGCTCACGAGTCACCGCCCGGAGTGTTCCCACGATGCGTAGCCCCCTGCAGAGTCTCCTGTTCTCCGCGATCGTCCTTCTGACCGCGACCGCGACGGCTCAGGAACGACCGAACATCCTTCTGATCATGGGAGACGACGTCGGCTACAGCAACGTCTCCTGCTACGGCGGCGACATCATGGGCGTCCCGACGCCGAACATCGATCGCATCGCACGGGAAGGCATCCGTTTCACCTCGTTCTACGCCCAACCGAGCTGCACGGCGGGTCGCGCGGCGATCATCACGGGTCAACTTCCCGTTCGGACGGGACTGACGACGGTCGGGACTCCGGGGTCGCCCGCGGGCCTTCAGAAAGAAGACGTGACGCTCGCCGAAATTCTGAAAGCCCGGGGCTACTCGACGGCGCAATTCGGCAAGAACCACCTCGGCGATCTCGAAGAGCACCTCCCCCACCGGCACGGCTTCGACGAGTTTTGGGGCAACCTCTATCACCTGAACGCGAACGAAGATCTCGAAGATCCGGACCGTCCGACGAATCCCGAGTTCCGCAAGCGCTTCGATCCGCGCGGCATCATCTCGGGCACGGCGGGAGGTCCGACGAAGGACGAA
The DNA here is from genome assembly GCA_017853435.1 of Planctomycetota bacterium. Classification (GTDB taxonomy): domain Bacteria; phylum Planctomycetota; family CAIWVZ01; genus CAIWVZ01. The sequence goes on from JAFMJN010000268.1 coordinate 3,384, forward strand.
GGTCCGCTTACGA
>JAFMJN010000053.1 GCA_017853435.1 Planctomycetota bacterium
CCGAGTTCGGTCATCCCCGCGGTGTCGCAAGCCTTGCCGCCCCACAGGCCTTCGATCAGACGCTTCGTCGCCGGAATGTTCCCTCCGGGTTCTCCGGAGATCACGAGCCGTCGGACTTTCGCGTCCTTCGGGAGATCGATCCCCATTTCCTTCGCCGTTTGGGCCATGCGGATCGCGTAGGTCGGCGTCGCGCACACGACGGTGGCCCCCATCTCGACGATCTGCTTGACCCGCTGTTCCGTGGACATGTTGCCGGAAGGCAACACCAGGGCGCCCATCTTCTCGCACGCGTAGTGAGCGCCCCAGAATCCGATGAACGACCCGTAGGAGAAGGCGAAGAACACCGTGTCCGTCGGACGAATTCCGAATCCCCAGAAGCCCGCGGCCCAACATTCCGCGATCCATTCCCAGTCGCGCATGCCGTCCAAGACGCGGAGCGGCGTGCGGCCCGTCGTTCCCGACGTGTGGTGGTAGCGGATCGCCGCCGTTTTCGGGACCGCGAGAAGTTCGCCGAACGGCGGATGCGCTTCCTGCGCCGCCATCCACTCGGCGCGCGTCATGGGCGGAATCCGCTTCACGTCGTCGACGGACGACACCGTGGTCGGATCGAAGCCCGCGTCGTCGAACCGCGCGCGCCAAAACGGGCTCTTTTCGTAGGCCCGAACGGCGACCGCGCGTAGCTTCGCGGCCTGAAGTTTGCGCAACGCGTCGCGCGAACCCGCTTCGACTTTCGGATTCCAATACGGAGACCCGTTCATCCTTCGTCCTTTCCGAGCAAGTCCCGCGCGATGATGAGGCGCTGGACGTGCGACGTTCCTTCGTAGATCTGCATCCCCTTCGCGTCGCGGAGCATTCTTCCCGCGGGCGAAAGGGACGTGTACCCGCGCGAACCGAGGAGGAGGATCGTCTCGTCGGCCGCCCGCACGGCGGCGTCGGTGGCGAAGAGTTTCGCCGTCGAGACTTCGCGTTGATTCGGCAGTCCCGCATCCTTCAGCGCGGCCGCCTTCATGACGAGGAGTCGCGACGCTTCGAGATTCGCGTGCATGTCCGCGAGAACTTTCTGAATCATCTGAAAGTCGCCGATGCGCTGCCCGAACTGTCGACGACTCTTGGCGAACGCGACGGCTTCGTCGAGACACGCGCGTTGAATGCCGACGGCGCCCGCGGCGACGCCGAGTCTGCCGTGCTCGAGCCCCCCCATGGCGACGCGGAAGCCCTTGCCCACCCCACCCACGACGTCGGAGGGTCCCACACGCACGCCGTCGAAGACGAGGCGCGCGTGATTCGAACCGCGGTGGCCGAGTTCGGACCCTTCCATCGGACGACGCACGAGTCCGGGCGCGTCCCCCCGCACGAGGAATCCGGTGATTCCTTTGTGCTTGAGCGCCGGGTCGACGGTCGCGAAGACGAGGATGAAATCGGCCGCGCCTCCGTTGGTGATCCAATGCTTTTCACCCGAGATCCGCCATCCGTCTCCATCGGGGACGGCGCGCGTCGACAAGGCGGCGACGTCCGTACCCGCCGACGGCTCGGTGAGCGCGTAGGCGTAGATGCGGGTGCCCGCGGCGAGCGGAGGCAGATGTTCGCGGCGCTGAGTCGCGTCGCCGTGATCGAGAAGACAAAGACCGACCAACGAGCCCTGCACCGTGACGAATCCGCGCCACGAATTGTCGACCGCTCCGAGTTCCTCCATCGCGAGGGCGTAGGCGACTTTGCTCCACGCACGCCCCCCCACGTCCGTCGGAAGCGCACCGCCGAGGATGCCCGCGTCGCCGAGCTGACGGACGACCGCGGCGTCGAAGCGCCCTTGTTCGTCACGCTCGCGCGCGAAGGGTGCGAGATGCGTCGCGGCGAACGTCCGACACAGATCGGCGACCGCGCGTGCGTCGTCGGAAATCCGGAAATCCATGATCAACCTCCGGTGAAGCGTGCCGGGCGCTTCTCGACGAACGATCGGTGGAACTCGGCGTGGTCGGCACCGAGCATCATCAACGCCTGAGCCTGCGCTTCGGCCTCCATCGCGGTACCGAGTTCCATCGTCCACTCGGCTTCGAGCATTTTCTTCGTCATGCGCAACGCACCGATCGGGCCTTCGGCGAGACGACGCGCGAGCGCCTGCGCCTTCGGGAGAACGTCCGCGGTCGGAACGACGTCCGTCGCCAATCCCCACGACGCCGCCTTCGCCGCGGGCAAGGCGTCTCCGAGCATCAGGATTTCCGTGGCGCGCGCGGTCCCGACGACGCGCGGAAGGAGATACCCCGCGCCCATGTCGGCCCCCGTCAAACCGACTTTCGTGAAGAGAAACGCGATCGACGCGTCTTCCGAGAAGATGCGGAAATCCGACGCGAGGGCGATGACCGCCCCGGCCCCGGCGGCGACGCCGTGGACGGCCGACACGATCGGACGATCGAACCGACGCATGTTGCCGATGAGTTCCCCCGTCATGCGGGTGAACGCGAGTACCTCGGCCATCGGCCGCCCCTGAAGGGCGCCGATGATGTCGTGGACGTCGCCCCCGGAACAGAACCCGCGCCCCTCACCGGCGACGACGACGGCGTGGATGCCCGTGTCCGCCTGAGCGTCGGCGAACCAATCCGTCAGTTCTCGGTACAAGCCGAGCGTCAGCGCGTTCAAACGATGCGGGCGGCACAACGTGAGCGTGGTCACCGCCCCGTCCTGCGTGATCTTCAATTCCGGGGATCCCATGGCGGGGGATCGTACCCGACCCGCCGAGATCGAGGATCAGCGCGGCTGCGTTCCTCCGTCGATCGGAATGCAGGCGCCCGAAACCGCGGCGCCCCCTTCCCCGACGAGCCAAAGGACCGCGTCCGCCACTTCCTCCGCCGTCACGAGCCGTCCGAGGGGGTTGTAGGCGGCGAGGATCGCGACGGCTTCCTCCCGAGAACGCCCGGTGGCTTTCATGATCGTCGCCGCGGCGTCGGCCACCATGTCGGTGTCCGCGAAACCGGGCGCCAACGCGTTCACGCGGATTCCGTCGGGAAGGAGTTCGGCGGCCAAACTGCGGGTGAGCCCGGCGACCGCATGTTTGCTCGCCACGTAGAGCGTGTTGTAGCGGAATCCCCGCAACGCGGCGACGCTCGCGACGTGAACGATGCGCCCCCACTTGGCGGCCTTCATCGCGGGAACCGTGGCACGAGCGAGCAGAAACGCGGCCCGCAGGTTGATCGCGAGGACGCCGTCGAGGTCGGCGTCGGTCATGGTGTCGCACTTCCCGGACCACGCACGGCCCGCCGCATGAACGACGATCTCGGGATCTCCGAGCGTCGCCCGAACGTGCTTCACGAGGCGTCCGACGTCGTCTTCGCGCGTGACGTCGCATGGAAAGGCGACGGCTTCTCCGCCGGCGGCATCGAGTTCTTCGACGACGCGCTCGAGCGGGCCGGGACGACGTCCGGTCACGGCGACGCGGGCTCCCGCCTTCGAAAGCGCCACCGCGATCGCGCGACCGATGCCCGTTCCGCCACCCGTCACCAGAGCCGTGCGGCCCGCCGGTTCGATCTTCATGGTCACCTCAAACGGGATTCGGAACGTCGACGAACTCGGCTTCGAGTCCGAGATGGGTCGTGATCCACTCCGCCAAGCGTCGCGGACCGACGCGTTCCGACGCGTGGTGGCCGACGGAAAGGAAGTGCACACGCTCTTCCTTCGCGAGATGCCACTGGGGTTCGGACACTTCTCCGGTGAGGAACGCGTCGAGACGCTCGTCGACGGCCTTCGTCAAATCGCCCTGCGCGGCCCCCGAGACGAGGCCGAGCGTCGCAATACGCTCGGGACCGTCGAGAAACGCGAGGGGTTCGCGACCGTAGTACGCCGCGATTCGCGCCACGAGGTCGGCCGGTGCGATCGGAGTTTCGAAGCGCCCCTTCCACCCGATCGGGGTGCCCTTGTGCGCGGCGAAGGGCGCCAAGTCGACGAGGCCGAGGTCGCGCAGCGCGGGCGCGTTGTTCCCGACGTCGGGATGCCGATCGAGGGGCAGGTGATAGCCCGCCAAGGTGATGCCGCGCCCGAGCAGGGTCTCGAGCCGCTTGCGATGACTCCCCTTCACGACGAGCGAGGCGCCGTTCCACAGAATCCCGTGGTGGACGACGATGGCGTCGGCTCCGCGGGCGACCGCGGCGTCGATCAACGCCTGCGAGGCCGTCACACCCGTGACGACGCGGCGGACGTCCTCGCGCCCTTCCACCTGCAACCCGTTGGGGCAATAGTCGGTGAAAAGATGCGGGGTGAGGAGTTCGTCGAGTCGCGCGAGGAAAGCGTCCCGGTGCATGCGGAGATTGTGTCCCTCCGATCCCCGGAATGCAATGCACACCGCGCCGACGCGTCGAGATCCGATACGATGGGCGCTCGAAAGGACCACGCATGACACGCACGCTTCTCACGGGGCTGCTGGTCTTCGCCGGCCTTCTCTCGTCTCTGCACGCGCAGACTCCGAGCACCGATTTCCTCGCGGAGTACAAGTCCTTGTCGGACGCGTACCGCAAGGCGTCGTCGGAATTCGCGCGCGAGACGAGAAAAGCCAAGCCCGAAGACATGGCCGCCCTCTACGACGATCGGGCCAAGAACCCGATCTACGCCTACATCCCCAAAATGGCGGAGTTGGCGGAACGCGCGAAGGGAACCGAAGTCGAATTCCGTTGCTGGCAATTCGTCTTCAACAACCGGATGCGCTTCAAGGACGCCGAACTCGCGGAATGGCAGACGAAGAGCCTCGCGGCTCTGAAGACGCACATCGACCGCGACTACTTCTCGGAATTCGTCGCCCGCATGGGCGGGTCCGGACTGCCCGCGGAAGAGGCCGACGCCATTCGCGCCCGCTGCGAAGCGTCGACCAACGTCAACGTGAAGACCGCGGCTCTCTTCGCGAAGGGTGCGATCCTCTTCGGCTCGAAGAACGACGCGGCGAAGTCCGCGGACGGTCGCGCGATTCTCAAGTCCATCATGGACGACCCCGCCATGGCGGCGGTCAAAGTCAGCGACACGACGTACGGAAAGCGCATCGAAGGCATGTTCTTCTCGCGCGACTTCCTGTCGATCGGAAAGGTCGCCCCCGACTTCGACGCCGTCGATCAGGACGGCAAAGCCTGGAAGCTCTCCGACTACCGCGGTCAAGTGGTCGTCGTGGACTTCTGGGGTTTTTGGTGAGGCCCCTGCGTCGCGATGCTGCCGCACGAAAAGGAAATGGTTGCCCGCAAGAAGAACCAACCTTTCGCGCTGCTCGGCATCTCGAGCGATGCGGACCGTGAGTCCGCCGTCGAACGCATGAAGAAGGAAGGCATCACGTGGAGGCAGGCGATGGACGGATCCACCTCGGGTCCCCTCGCCACGAAGTGGAACGTGCGCGGTTGGCCGACGATCTACATCCTCGACCACAAGGGCGTCATCCGCTACATGGATCTGCGCGGAGAAGAGTTGGAAAAAGCCGTCGACGAACTTCTGAAGGAAGTCCCGGCGGCTCCCAAGAACTGAATCCGCCTCCGAAGCGTCGTCGGGCCGCGTTTCCGAAAGGGAGCGCGGCCCGCGTCGTTGCGTCACCGGTGAACGCAGACGAAGCGTCGGGTCGTTCCGTCCCCGATTTCGGGATACACTGCGGAAAGGCGCCCTCCGACCATGATGCGTCCGATCCTCATTCTCCTCGTCATCGCCGTGGCCGTTTTCGGCTTCACCCTCTGGCGCAACTTCGGTCGCGACGCGGGGCCCGTCGGCGCTCCGGTCGCCGATTTCACGCTGACCGACGTGCGCGGAGAGACCTTCCGCCTCTCCGACTACCGCGGAAAAGTCGTCCTGATCGACTTCTGGGGCTTCTGGTGAAGCGCCTGCGTCGCGAAGCTCCCCGAGCACGCGAAGTTGGTGGAGTCCTTGAAGGACCAACCCTTCGCCCTCGTCGGAGTCAACAGCGACGCCGGGGACCGTGACGTCCTCGCGAAGAAGTTCGCCGAAAACAACATCGGGTGGCGCAACGGCCTGCTCGGATCCGCGCGGGCGGAAACCGCGATCGCATGGGGTGTGCGCGTTTGGCCCACGCTCGTCGTCGTCGACAAGAACGGTCGTCTCGTGTGGCGCGGCCACGACCACGACACGGCGGTCGCCGAAGTCCGCGCCCTCCTCGGGCTCTCCAAATAGCGGTCGACTTCCGGAACCCCGCACGGCGGGCGACGTATCATCGGGGCACGCGGGACGGGAGTTCCGCGGGGAGAACCACATGACGTCGCGCCCGATGCGGGCCTTGCTCGTCGTGCTCGCTTTGGTGCTTCCGTCGGCGGCGCAGGATTCCCGACCGGGACCGGCCGAACGACTGCGGGTTCTCGAAGCCGATTTCCGCAAGGAGATGCGCGCGTTCGAGAACACCGCGAGGAAGCTCTTCGCCGAAGCGGAACGACTGAAGGAAGAGCCCGACTTGTCGAAGATGCCGAAGCCGCCGAACGGCGACTTCATTCCGAAGTTCAAAGCCCTCGCGGCCGATTGCCAAGGGACCGACACCGAGTTGTCGTGCCTTCTTTGGCTGTTCGAAAACGGCGGCGAAGGGTTCTTCGCCATGAGCCCGCCGAACGGCGCGGAACCCGCGGAAACACCGCGCAAGGAAACGGACGACATGATCGCCGCGAAGGCCATCATGGAACGCCACCTCGCCTCGCCGCGTTTGGACGGATTTGCGACGGGGCTCATGTTCCGTGCCGGCATCCCCGGAACGAGAGGTGCCGCGAAGGACTACCTCGCGCGCCTCGCGAAGGAATCTCCGCACAAGGAAGTCCGCGCCGCCGCGATTTTGGGGCAGATGATGCCCGCCTACGAAGCCGGCGACGAAAAGACCGCCGAGCCGCTGATCGCCCTTCTCAAGAAGGACTACGCGGACACGAAGGTCTACAAGGAGCAGGTCGCGGGCATTCTCTTCGAGCGCGAGAACCTGACCGTCGGCAAGACGGCGCCGGATTTCGAAGTCGAAGACATCGACGGCAAGAAGTTCAAGCTCTCCGACTATCGAGGCAAGGTCGTTTACCTCGATTTCTGGGGCTTCTGGTGAGGCGGCTGCGTCACCATGTTGCCCGATGAAGTGAAACTGGTCGAGCGCCTCAAAGACCAACCCTTCGCTCTCATCGGTCTCAACAGTGACGAGGAGGACCGTGACGTCCTCCGCAAGAAGTTCGCCGACAAGAAAATCACCTGGCGCAACGGGATGCTCGGGAATCCGATGCATCCGCTCCCCTCCCTGTGGAACGTCCGCGGCTGGCCGACCCTGTTCGTGATCGATCAGGAAGGCAAGATCCGCTACAAGGGCCACAGCGGCGAGGAAGCCGAAGAGGAAATCTTCAAGATCCTGAAGATCACCCGCTGATGGATCACCGCCGGATTTCGTCGACGACGAAGTCCGGCGGCATCCTCCCTCCCATGACCCACTGCCTTCGATGTCCGCGCGCCGCGCTCACGGGTTCCGATACCTGCGCGGAGCACCTCACCGACGCCGCCGCCTTTCGCGATGCGGCGCTCGCGCGCTTGCGTGCGGACGGCGGCCATCTGCACGTCTACGCGGGCGTCGACTGGCGCGGTGCGGATCTCTCCGGGCTTCGGCTCGAACACGCCGATTTTTCCGGCGCCGATCTGCGCGGCGTCCGATTCGACGCCGCCGACCTTTCACGCACCAATCTACGGCGCGCGCGACTCGTGGAAGCCTCCTTCGTCGGAGCGCAACTGCAGGTCGCGAATCTGCAGGACGTCGACGCGACCCGTGCACGCTTCACCGACGCCCGTCTCGAAGGCACGTGGCTGTCGGGAGCGGACCTCACGTCCGCCGATCTCGAACGCGCCCGCCTCGTCGGCGCGAACCTGAAGCGCGCGCGCCTCGTCGACGCGAACTTCCGGGGCGCCGATTTGTTCCGAGCCTCTCTTTCGGGCGCCGATCTTCTCCGAACGGATTTCCGTGGTGCCCATCTTCGGGACGTCGGTGCGCTCGACGTCGTCAACGTCGAAAGCGTCCTGATGGACGCAACGACGCAACGTCCCGAGGCGCTTCGGGGAACGACGGAAGGCGGCACGCCGGGACGGCGTCGCGGGCCGACGCCGTCCTCGTTCGTTTGGCGTCCCGCACCGCCCGCGTCTCCGTCGTCCGACGACGCGACCTGACCGGGTGTTCAGCGGCGACGCAAAGCGTCGAACCACGTATCGAGGATGATCGCGGCCGACGCGTCGAACGCGTCGTCTCCGCGCCCTACGCGCAAGTCGTGACCGGCCGACGGGATCACGCGGTGCGTCGGCGACGACGGCAAGAGCGCGAACGCCGATCGGAACGCATCCGGACTCCCGAACGCGTCCCGCGCCCCCGAGACGAAAATCAACGGCACGTTCAACTCGGGCCAGTGGGCCGTGCGGGGCATTTCCGGCTTTCGCGGCGGATGCAACGGATAACCGAGCAACAGAAGTCCCGCGATTCCCGCGGGCCGTTCGGCGGCGAGCATCGACGCCATACGGCCTCCGTACGAATGTCCGGCGATCCATACCGGACGGCCGCATTCCGCGGCGAACAAGGCGAGATCGTCCGCCAAACCTTCCCGGTCGCGTGCGTGATCGGCGGGATGCGGCGGTCCGCGCCGTCGTAGGCTGCGAAAGCGCAAGTCGACGCGCCGTACCGGAACGCCGCGCGCGGTGGCGGCGGCGTCGACGGCGCGCAAAAGCGGAGCGTCCCGGTCCGAACCCGCGCCGTGCGTGAGCAGCAGACCGGGCGTCGACTCCTTCAGGCGACGACCCCCATCGCGCGCCCCACCTTGGTGAAGGCCGCGAGTGCGCGGTCGATCTGCTCGGATGTATGACCCGCGGAAATCTGGACGCGGATGCGGGCTTGTCCCTTCGGTACGACGGGGAACGAGAATCCGATCACGTAGATGCCCTCGCCGAGCATGCGGCGCGCCATCTCCTGCGCGACCTTCGCGTCCCCGAGCATGATGGGAACGATCGGATGCACCCCCTTGCGGATATTGAACCCCGCGGCGGTCATCCCGGCGCGGAAACGCGCGGTGTTCGTTTCGAGACGATCACGCAACGCGGTCGACGACGCGAGAAGATCGATACACGCGATCGACGCTTCGACGATGGCCGGCGCGAGGGTGTTCGAAAAAAGGTAGGGGCGACTGCGATTGCGGAGGAGATCGACGACCGCCTTCGGACCGCACGTGAATCCACCGGAAGCGCCTCCGAGCGCCTTTCCGAGCGTGGACGTCAGAATGGGGACGCGGCCCGACACGCCGTTGTATTCCGCGGTCCCCCGCCCGGTCGCGCCAGTGAAGCCCGTCGAGTGACTGTCGTCGACGTGGAGGACGGCGTCGTAGCGATCGCACAATTCGCAGATCGTCTTCAAATCCGCGATGTCACCGTCCATCGAAAAGACGCCGTCCGTCGTGACGATCCGCGTGCGCTTCTCCTTGGACTCCGCGAGGTGCTTTTCGAGTTCGGCGAGATCGCCGTGCGTCCAGCGACGACGCTCGGCCTTCGAAAGCCGCACCCCGTCGATGATCGATGCGTGGTTCAGCGAGTCGGAGATGATCACGTCCTGGTCGTTCGTGATCGTCTCGAAAAGGCCGCCGTTCGCGTCGAAGCAGGACGTGTAGAGAATGCAGTCTTCGTAGCCGAGGAAATCCGCGATGCGACGTTCAAGAATCTTGTGACGATCCTGCGTGCCGCAGATGAATCGAACCGACGCCAGACCGAGTCCGCGCTCGCGCAAACCTTTGGCGGCCGCCTCGACCAAACGCGGATCGTTGGCGAGTCCGAGATAGTTGTTCGCGCAGAAGCAGAGGACATCTCCCTGCGGGACGGAGACTTGTGCGCCCGCGGGTCCGCCGATCACGCGTTCCTCCTTCCAGAGGCCGGATTCGCGAATGTCGTCGAGCTCGGTGGCGATGCGGGCGAGGAAGGCCGAATTCATGATGAATGCATGAAAACGCCGGGAGCCGCCCCGGTCAAGTTGCTAGCATCCAAGCATGCCTCGGAAGCCCGTCACCCTCGTGACCGGCGCCGGCGGCGAGATCGGTCACGCGCTGATCCCGCGCCTCGCAGCCGCGTCCCACACGATCATCACGCTCGACCTGAAACCGCTCCCCGCGGACACGGCGGCGTTCGTCCATCGGCAGTACACGGGCGACATCTCCGCCACCGAAGCCATCGGCGAAATCGCGAACACCTACAAAGTCCGCGAGATCTTCCACCTCGCGGCGCTGCTCTCCACGAGTTCCGAACGCAGCCCGGCGCTCGCCCACAAGGTGAACGTCGGCGGCACGCTCAACATGCTCGATTTGGCCAACGAGCAGGCCGCGTCCCAGGGCGAGCGCGTCAAGATGTTGTTCCCTTCGACGATCGCGGTGTACGGACTTCCCGATCGGAAGACGAAGAACGAATTCGCGCGCATCAAGGAACACCAGTGGCAGCAGCCGACCACGATGTACGGCTGCAACAAGCTTTACTGCGAACATCTCGGCCGTTACATGGCGCGCTACTCCGCCACGAAGGCCGTCGATTTCCGTTGCGTTCGCCTCCCGGGGCTCATCTCCGCCGACACGCTGCCCACCGGCGGCACGTCGGACTTCGGCCCCGAAATGCTGCACGCGGCGGCTCAAGGCAAGCCGTACGAGTGTTTCGTCGCGGAGGACACGCGCATTCCGTTCATGGCGATGCCCGACGCCGTGGACGGCATCCTTAGGCTCATGGCGGCCGACGCCGCGACGCTGACGCAGACGTCCTACAACATCGGTGCCTTCAATCCGTCGGCCGCCGAGTTCGCGCAGATGGTGCTCGCGGCGTTCCCGTCCGCGCAGATCACCTACAAACCCAATCCCCTGCGTCAAGCGATCTGCGACGCATGGCCCGCCGACGTCGACGACGCTCCGGCGCGGTCCGATTTCGGGCACTACCCCGCCTACGATCTCCGTCGCGCCTTCGACGACTACCTCGTTCCGGCGGTCCGTCGTCGCTACGGACTCGACACGGGCAACGCGGGCCGCTGATGCTTCACGGCGCGGTGTCGCCGAGATCGCGGCGTAGCCGTTCGAGTTCCGCTTCGAGTGCGGCGCGAACGGGACGCATCTCGGGATCATCGGCACGATTGCGCATTTCGAGAGGATCGGCGACGAGGTCGTACAACTCCCACTGCCCCTTCGTCGGGAACCGGATCAACTTGTGCGTCTCGGTGCGGACCCCGAAGTGGGCCCGCGTGTCGTGGTCGCCGGGGTCGTGGTAGTAGCGGTAGTAGAACGACGTTCTCCAATCGTCGGGCCGCTCGCCGCGCAGGAGCGGCACGAGACTGCGACCCTGCGTGTCGTCGGGGCGCGGGACCCCCGCGACCTCCAACAGAGTCGGCGCGACGTCGACGTTGATCGCGAGAGCGTCCGTCGAAGACCCCGGCGCGATCACGTGCGGCCAACGCGCCACGAACGGCATGCGGATCGACGGCTCGTACATGAAGCGCTTGTCGTAGAGACCGTGCTCGCCGAGGAAGAACCCCTGATCGCTCGTGTAGACGACGAGCGTGTTCTCCGCCAAACCGAGTCGATCGAGCGTCGCGAGCAGCCGACCGACCGAGGCGTCGAGGCTTTCCACGCACGCGAGATAGTCCTCCATGTAACGGCGGTATTTCCAAGCGACGAGCGCACGCCCTTCGAGGCGCCGCACACCGTCTCGAGTCTCGACGTCGACCACCCGGGGCACGGTGTCGAGCCAAGTCGTACGTTCTTTCGGGGAAAGTCCCGCGGGCGGTACCAGTTTGAGATCGCGGCGCGTCAGGTCGTCCGCGATGCGCTGACGGTTTTCCCGCAGCGCGTCGCCGCGTCCGGCATAGTCGTCGTCGAACGTCGGAGGCTCGGGAATCTCGCGCCCACTCGGGTCGGTCGTCGCCGACACGGGCGGCTCCCACGGTCGGTGCGGAGCCTTGTGGTGACACATGAGGAAGAACGGACGGTCCTTCGGTCGGTCCTCGATGAAGCGCTCCGCGAGGTCTCCGATCCGGTCGGTGACGTAGCCCTTCAGGGTGACACGCCCCTCCGGCCCGAGGAACACGGGGTCGTGGTAGGCCCCCTGCCCCGGCAGCACCGTCCAACGATCGAACCCCGTCGGTTCGGAACCGAGATGCCACTTGCCGACGACTCCGGTGAAGTACCCGGACTCCCGCAACATCTTCGCGAGGTGGGGCTGCGATCCGTCGAAGGTGTCGAAGGCCGTGACCCCGTTTTTGTGCGCGTACTTCCCCGTCAACATCGCCGCCCGGCTCGGCGTGCAGATCGCGTTGGTCGCGAAGCACCGATCGAAACGGACGCCCTCTTTCGCGAGCCGATCGAGATGCGGCGTCGCGCCGAAGCGGGATCCATAGGCGCCGTAGGCCGCGACCGCATGGTCGTCCGCCATGATGAAGACGATGTTGGGCCGCGTACGCGGCGCGGGGGCGTCCGGCGCCGCCGAATCGACCTGCGCACAAGCGAACAAGACCGCGCACAGGCCGAAGAGGAGTCGAAGGGCGAGCGAAGGAGTCGGGGACGGCATCGCCCCGAAAGACTAAGGGCCCGGTACCTGCGGCACCGAGCCCTTCGTGGAGTACCCCTGACGGGATTCGAACCCGTGTTTCCAGGATGAGAACCTGGCGTCCTGGACCGGACTAGACGACAGGGGCAGCGCAACCGAGAACCCGGAAGGGCCCGTCGGGGCGGTCAATCTAGGATCCGGGGGGAGCCCTTTCAACCCCCGCGGAAACCGGGATCAACCCCCGATTTTCGCGGCGGCGGCTTCGAGTCGGGCGACGCAGGCGGCCCGGCCGAGGATACGGTGGACGTCGAACAGGCCCGGCCCCTGCGCGCGCCCGGTGAGGGCCGCGCGAATCGGGTGGACGATGTCGCCGAAGCCGAGGCCGCGTTCACCCGCCCAGGCACGGGCCCACGCTTCGAGGGCCTTCGGGTCGTCGAACGCTTGGACGGCGAGTCCGGCGGCGTACGCACGAAGGATGTCCGCCGAATCGGGACGCTTCTTGAGATTCGCCTCGGCCTTCGCCTCGAAGGCGACGTCCTTCGCGAAGACCCAACCCGCGAGTTCCACGATCTGCGACCAGCAGCGGAGGCGGCCTTGCTCGGCGGCGGCGACGGCGCGGATTTTCTCGATCTCGTCGGCGTTCGGCGACGCGGACACGAGTCCCGCTTCGACGAGATACGGCGTGATCTCCGCGATGACGCGTTCGAGCGGCATGCGACGGATGTAGTCGCCCGACATCCAATCGAGCTTCTCGAGATTGAGGCGCGCACCGCTCTTCACGATGCGTTCGATGGAAAAGCGCGCGATCATTTCGTCGCGCGTCATGATCTCGGTCTTGTCGTCGTACGACCAACCGAGGAGACAGATCCAGTTGAGGAGGGCTTCCGGCGGATACCCCTTCTTCTGGTACCACTCGAGCGCGGCTTCCGGATGCTTGCGCTTCGACAACTTGCCTTCGCCCGCGGGCGCGAGAATGAGCGGAAGGTGCGCGAACTTCGGGCGCTCCCAACCCATCGCGTCGTAGATGCAGAGTTGTTTGAACGTGTTGGTGAGGTGATCCTCGCCGCGGATGACGTGCGTGACGCCCATGTGGTGATCGTCGAACACCACCGCGAGGTTGTAGACCACGGCACCACCCGTACGCACGAGGATGATGTCCTCGATGTCCTCGTTCTTCACGAGGACGTCACCGCGGATGAGGTCCGGCAGAAGCGTCTCGCCCTCGGGCACGTTCAAGCGAAGCGTATAGGGTTCGCCCGCCTTCACGCGCGCCAACGCGTCGTCGCGGGGGATCGCGCGGCAGGTGCGGTCGTAGCGTTGGGTCACGCGTGCGGCGATTTGCCGTTCGCGCATCGCCGAAAGATGTTCCTTCGTGCAGAAGCAGGGGTACACGCCGCCGCGCGACAGCAGTTCGTCGGCGAGACTTCGGTAGAGCGCGTCGCGCTCCGACTGGCGATACGGCCCCTTCGGACCGCCCTGCTCGGGACCTTCGTCGGGATCGAGACCGATCCAACGGAGTCCTTCGTAGATGGTTCGCACCGACGCATCCGTGTTGCGTTCGGTGTCGGTGTCCTCGAGTCGCAGGATGTACGTGCCGCCCGACTGACGGGCCACGAGGAAGTTGAAGAGTGCGGTGCGTGCGCCGCCGACGTGGAGGTATCCCGTCGGGCTCGGAGCGAAGCGGACGCGGACGGGAGAGGTCACGGCGAACTCCATCTCGGAAGTTGAAGAGGCGGCACCCGGAATCGAACCGGGGGTAGTGGATTTGCAATCCACGGCCTTACCACTTGGCTATGCCGCCGAAGCGAACGCACCTTACCGGAAGGCCCGTCCGCGGATCAGGATAGTACCCCCAAAAAACGTCGCAACAACACTTCCCGCAAAGACTCCCGGCGTATCCGCTAGACTCGGAACCCACCTCATGAATCGGGTTTTCACCGTGCTTGCGACCGTGCTTTTCGCGGGATGCGCCGCCGTCCCCGATGTGGCGCCGCCGCTCGACGCGGGAACGCCACCGCTTCCGATCGTCACGACGCGCGTCGCGGCGCTCGTCGACGGTGAAGTGTCGACCTACGCGGCCTACGTCGGTCCGCTGCGCGTCGCGGAACTCGAGTACACGTTGCGAAGGCTCGACGTCGACGGGCGCCCGATGCTCGTCATCGACGGGATCACGCGGATGTCCGGAATCGCCGGCATCGTGGCCCGGGCGGGCGGCACCCTGCGTACCGTCGTCGATCCGACCGACTTCCTACCGACGACCTCCATGTGGACCACGGCGACGGCGGATCCGAAGTCGCGCGCGGTCGCGTTCGACCGTCGCCGCGCCGTCGCGGCCGCCTGGACCCGCGACTGGATCGCGACGGCGCGCATCCCCGGCGAGCGACTGCTCGACCCCTTG
>JAFMJN010000054.1 GCA_017853435.1 Planctomycetota bacterium
CGATCGACTCGGCGAGTCTTATGAAGAGGCGCTGAACTTCGCCCGAACCCAGCGGTCGGACAATCCGCTGTCGACTCTCTTGCCGACCGACATCCTGACGGTCGAGTTCCCCGAAAGCGACGACACGACTCTCGAAGGTCTCGGGCGCGCCGACCGCAAGTTGATCCCCTTCCGGGCTTCGGCGTCGAAGAATCGTTCTACTCAAACCTTCAAAGGGTTCGTCGTCCTCCGGACCGATATCGAACCGGCCGTTCCTTGGGAGATTCGCATCACCCACGTGAACGCGTCCCGCGGCCGTCGCCGCTGACGATTCCCCCGCGAAGTTGCTAACGTCCGAACCCGGGGCGGGGTCGATCGCGACCCCGAAAAGGCCGCATGGCGCCGCCGACCCGGTATCGCGGAGATCAGCATGTCGGACTTGCGCACGTTGGCCGTCGTCGGAGCGGGAAACATGGGTTCGGGCATCGCCCAAAAGATGGCCACCGAAGGGTTCCGCGTTCTGCTCGTGGACCTGAATCAAGCGGCCGTCGACCGAGGCCTCGCCAACATCGCGAAGACCCTCGACGAGGGCGTGGCGCGCAAGATCTTCAAGCCCGAGCAAGCCGAGGGCATCAAGTCCCGCGTCGTCGGAACCACCGATTGGGCGCAACTCGCCGCGGCGGAACTGGTCGTCGAAGCCGTGTTCGAAGACCTCGGCGTGAAGAAGGATGTCTTCCGTCGCCTCGGCGAACACACCCGTCAGGACTGCGTCCTCGGCACGAACACGTCGTCGTTCTACGTTCGCGACTTGCTCGACGTCACGAAGCACCCCGAACGGGTGGTGGGTCTGCACTACTTCTATCACCCGGCCAAGAACCGCTTGGTGGAGGTCATCCCGACCGCCGTGACGTCCAAGGCCGCGCTCGCGAAGGCTCAGGCCATTCAAGACGCGATCGCGAAAACGCCCATCACGTGCAAGGACGCTCCCGGCTTCGTCGTCAACCGATACTTCGTTCCGTGGCTCAACGAAGCGGTTCGCCTTTTGGAAGAGGGCAAGGCGAACATCGCCACGGTCGAAGCGGCGTGCAAGGCGGCGTTCGGCGTCGGTATGGGCCCGTTCGAACTCATGAACGTGACCGGCGTGCCGATCGCGCTCCACGCGGCGACGACGCTCGGTCGTGAACTCGGCGCCTTCTATGCGCCCGCTGCGCTTCTCGCCGCGCAAGTCGAGAAGAAGGCCCACTGGGATCTCGGCGGCGACGTGGTGGAAGCGGCGTTCGACGTGGTGGTCGACCGCATGGCGGGCGTGACCTTCCTCGTCGCGGGACAGATCGTCGACGAAGGCGTCGGCACGATCGACGACGTGGATCTCGGTGCACGCGTCGGACTCCGCTGGCCCTACGGCCCGTTCGAACTGATGAACCGCCATGGTGTCGCCGCATCGGTGGCGATGGCCGCCTCCGTCGCCAAGGCGTGGAATCTCCCGCTACCGAAGTGCCTCGCGGGTCGCTCGACGCCGTACACCTTCGCCTTGGTCACGACGACGGTGGAAGATCGCGTGGCCACCCTCACCATCAACCGTCCCGACAAGCTCAACGCCTTGAACGAAGAAGTCGTCGGCCAACTCGACGCCGCATTCCGGGCGGCCGCCGCCGATCCCGCGGTCGACGGCATCGTCATCACGGGCAAGGGCAAGGCGTTCATCGCCGGTGCCGACATCGCGTACTTCGTCGAACGCATCAAGACGTCGCGCATTCCCGAGATCGTCACCTTCACGCGCAACGGACACGCGACGCTGCGCGCCTTCGAAACGTGCGCGAAGCCCGTAATCGCGCGCCTCGACGGCCTCTCGCTCGGTGGCGGCTCGGAACTCGCCCTCGCCTGCGACTACGTCGTCGCCACGAAGAAGGCTTCGTTCGGCTTCCCCGAAACGAGCATCGGGATCTACCCGGGACTCGGCGGTACGCAGCGACTTTCGCGCCGCGTCGGAACGGCGCTCGCGAAGGCGATGATCTACACCGGCAACGTCGTCGGTGCGGAACAAGCCGCCAAGATGGGTCTCGTCGACGCGTTCGTTTCGCACGACGACGTCGCGGCGACCATCGCGGCGCTGGTGAAGAAGGGCAAGCCCGCGGCGCGTTCGGTTCCGTCGGCGCCGCCCACCGGATTCGAAGCGATGGCCGCTCCGTTCGCCACGGTCCGCGCGAAGGATCTATCCGCCGGGACGGCGACCGCCGCGACACCGGACGTCGCGAAGACGTACGACCGCGTGAAGTCGAAGGCCCCGGTGGCGCTCGCGCTCGCCGAGGAACTCATCGAAGCGTCGGCGACGCTTTCCATCGATGCGGGCATCGAAGCCGAGCTCGGCAATCTCACCAAGATCTTCTCGACCGCCGACGCGTTGACGGGCCTCTCGGCCGTCCTCGACCGCACGCGTCCGACCTACGTCGGCCGCTGATACGCGTCGGTCCCGCACGGCCGCCCTCGGAAATCCCCGAGGGCGGTCGCGTTTTTTAGTGGGCCTTCGTACCCTTCGGCTTCGCGTTCCACACCGTCGTGCACAAAAGCAGACCCACGAGCGCGACGGGGATCATGATGTTCGGCCAAAGACTCCAATTGGCGACGACCTTGGCGGCGTCGCCTTTCGGCAGAACGTCTCGGTACACGAAAGCCTGCGCGGCGGATCCCAAGTACACGAAACCATCGATGATGCCCGTGACGACCCCGGCGTTCTTCGTCCCGCCGAAATCCGCCGATGCCGTACCCGACAACATGCCGTGGACGCCGATGACGCACAGCGACATGAACACGATCGACCAACCCACTCCGGGCGAACCGAGCATAAGGGAACAACCGATCGCACCGACGAGCATTCCCGCGTAGAGAATCGACGCGACGGGACCGCGTCGCGAATGGAAGACGACGTCGGAAATGGTTCCCGCGAAGATGCCGCCGAGGATGCCGGCGATGCACAAAAGCAGTCCCCAGTTCTGATAGACGAAGCCGCCCGACTGATCGAGCGCCACCGCATAGGGTCGGTACTGCTTCATCACGGCTTGGCGAAGGAAGCCGGAGCACGCTTCGATGGCGACCATGATGATCACGGCCTTTTGGGTGAGCATCTTGCGGAGCACCGTCCCGAGCGGATCCGCGTGCGTTTGTCCGGATGTGGCGTCGCCCGTGTCGAAATCGGCGAAGCCCGCCGCACTCGGGCTGTCGCGCACCACGAGGGCCGCCGCGACGCACGCGACGGCGAGCATGATTCCGGGAACGAAGAACGTCGACGTGAGTCCGATGTTCTTGAAGAGAAGCAGCGACCAGTCATACGAAAAGTAGAGACCGAGTGAAATCAGGATCCCGAACATGCCTCCGAGCACGCCGCGTTCGCGCACGTGGAACCAGTGCGCGTTGACCTTGACGATCGACACGGCACCGAAACTTTGGAAGTACATGTTCGCGGCGTTGAGGAGCAGCAGGGTATGGCGCGCGGCCGCTCCGTCCCCACCCACGGTCGCGACGGCCGAAAGTTCGCGCATCGCCCACGCCATCCCCAAGTTCATGATCGCCGAACCACCCGTCGCGAGAAGGATGGTGACCCGACCGCCCCAGCGGTCCGTCAGAGGACCGTTCAAGAGAAACGCGATGCCGTACACGGCGAGACCGACACCGTCGATCGCGTTGAATTGTTCTTTCGTCAACACACCGGATCGATCGAGGTCGCCGACGATCGCGGAGAGGTTGTAGCGGCCGAAGTAGAGGAAGGCGTACGCGAGTCCGAGGACGATCCAGTTCTTACGGCGACGGCGGATGAGCGCGTCGGGATGACCGAGATCGACCTTCGGGAGGCGACGCAGCACGAGCACGATGACGGCGAGCAACGCCGCGATCGCGCCGAGATTGGAAAGAAAGGGGGGCATGGTGAAGGACGGTCCTTGCGGGGAGCGTGTCGGAAAGGAACGTCGCGGGCGGGGTCACGCTCCCGCGATGCGGACGAGATCGTCGAGATGGTCGATCACCGACCAGGCCAGACGCGGCTCGGAGGCAAGATAGGCGGTCGGCCACGCGGGGGTGTACGGGCGGCGACGGAGCACCGCGTGCAACCCTTCAAACCCGGGCTCCCCTCGGAGTCGGAGGGCGCACGGCAGCGCCAAGTCGAAGGAGAAAACGTCGCCGACGGCGATGTCGGGGCGCTCTTCGCGGAGGAGGGCTTCGAACTTGGGCCGGGCGATGTCGACCGGTCGACCGGCGAGAAACACCGACGGGTCGGTACCTAGTTCGAACTTCCGGGCATCGCCCCGCACCCGGACGGCGCCGGGTTTCGGGGTTTCCCCGTGGGAATACGCGGAAATCCCTGACTTTTCGAGGATTCCGAGGATGCGGCCCGTGCTGGAGTTCGAAACGATGAGGACGTCGTGGCCGGCGTCCAAAAGGGCCCCGAGGACGGGCCCGGTCGCCGGATCCGCCGGTCGATGGGTGGTCGTGGCGGTCTCGTGCGCCATCCGGTCGAAGGCGTCGTTGGCGACCCGTTCGAACGAGGGGGTCCCCCCGGCGCGGAGACGGTCGAGGACCTCGAGGGCGGCGAGGTGACCCTCGCGAGCCATGCGGTCCATGAGGGCGGCGACCCCGTTGACCGCGACGAACCCGTCTTCGTCGGCGTAACCCGAGATCCGGCCACCGTTTTCCCAACCAACCCGTTCGGGATGCGCGGCGGCGAAGGCGTCCGCCTCCGCCAAGAGGGCCAGCGACGCCATCCCGGCGCGCGCGTTCAGATACTCCTCGAACACCTCGCGCATCCGCCCCATTTCGTGGAGCGGATCCGTCAGCACCCCGTCGAAGTCGGTGAGGATCTTCATGCGTGAGGACTCTACGTGCCCCGTGCGGGTAGGTCATCCCCCACGACCCGCGATCGTCCTCCGCCCCTCGTAGCATGAGGAACGGCCCGCAGAGGCCCGAGGTGTGGTTCCCATGAAGATCGAACGAACGGTCGCCTCCCACGTCCCCTCCGCCTCATCGTTCGGAGCCATGCTGCGCATGGGACTCGTCGCGGCGCTCTGCGCCCTCGCCATCGTCGCGCAGCACCCCGCCTTCGCCGTCCCCGCGGGTTTCACGACGTCGTCGTCCGGCGACACCGAACGCATCTTCGAGCGCACGTTGCCGAACGGCGATCGGCTCCGATGGAAAATCAAAGTCGATGCCGCAGCCACCGACACCACCGTGCTCGCGAAGAGCATGGCGGACGCGGACGACAAAGTCCGTGAAGAGTCGAAGCAAGACATCGCCATCGGCAGCCTGAAAGGCGTCGCGTGGTCGTGTCTCGGCGCGTCGGAACTCGTCGGCGGTGCGGCGAAGACGCGCTATCGGCGCATCGCGGGTTATGCGCTTTCGTCGCATCCGGCGTTCGGTCTGCGCGTCGACCTCCTCTCGAGCGAAGCCCGCCCCGCACAATCGACGCTCGACGCGAGTAGTTCCGCACTCGCCGCCTGGCAGAAGGCGGTCGGCGGTCTCGACGACACGCCTCCGCCGGATGCGTCGGGTTCGCGTCCCGTCCTCGGTGGACAACGCAAGGAAAGCGTCACCGGAGGGGGCGATCTCGAACTCTCGGTCCCCGCGTTTTGGGGCCGGGCATTCCTCGCTTATCCCGATGCGAGCGATGAACTCTTCCTCGGACCGGCGACGGACGTGCTCAAGCAACTCACCGTCGAAACGATCGGCAAGGAAAAAGATCGACTCGGTCCGTTCGTGTCGGTGCTGCGCATCCGCCGCGACACGTTCAACGATCTTCTCGACGCGCAGTTGCTCGACATCGCGACGAGTCTCTTGGCCGACTACGTGAAGAGCCGTGCCGATGCCGGAATCAATCTGACCATCGGCGATCGCACCGAAGGCACGTTGGGCACGCGCGTCGTCGTTTCTGCTCCGTTCGAAGAGTCGCGTGCCTCTTCGACGAAACACCGCGGACGCGTGGTGTTCATGTTGCACAAAGGCATACTGACGGTCGTCACCGCTTCCCACCCGGAAGAAGGCTTCGACGCCGGATGGCCGGGCATCGCCGCGGCGTTCGACACGCTCATCTTCACGGGACCGGTGGAAGTCCCCACTCCGGAAACGACTCCGATCGAACCGCCTCCCGCGGAACCCACACCGACCCCACCCGCGATTCCGAGCGGCAAGGTGGCCCTCGAAGAAGCGTCCGCGGACTGGCTCCGTGACGGCCGACTCTCGATTCCGTGGTCGACTCCCGTCTCCCTTCCCCTGCCGGAGGGTTACTCGGTGCTCGGTCGCGCGGACAACGCCGCCGCCGCATCGCTCGTTCTGTTGTCGCCGAAACCGGAAGACGCCGCCGACCCGCTCCGCACCGCGGTGCGGATTCTTCGAGTGAGTTTCGTCGAGGCGCTCGCGATCGACGCACCGCTCGAACGCTTGGCGGTCATGGTCCAAGCATCGTTGTCGGACGAAGCGAACGAAGGGGGATTGGACCTCGACATCGGTGACGTGACGTGGGCACCCTTTGCGGGAGTCCGTGGCGTCCGCATCGCCTACACGCTGCGTGCCGGTGGTCGACTTACCCGCGGTCGCGTCGGTGCGCTCGCGGATCTGGGTACGGTATTGCTCGTCGACATTCGCACGGAAGACGCCGATCGCGACCGTGCTGGCGTCGCCGGGCCGACCCTCCTCGAAT
The DNA here is from genome assembly GCA_017853435.1 of Planctomycetota bacterium. GTDB lineage: Bacteria > Planctomycetota > CAIWVZ01 > CAIWVZ01. Next base: position 6,659 of record JAFMJN010000054.1, read on the forward strand.
CCGTCACCTACGACCCGAAATCGGCGACGAAGCGCGACGCGATCGGGGACTACACGTACGAACTTCCCGAAGGTTGGAAACTCGACACGGACATGAACCGCGGCAACGGTCGCGACATCTTCGTCACCGCACCTTCGGGAGTCGCGGTCCGGTTCCAGACGGCCGTCCAGAAGCGCGGCGAACTCGTCGACAACCCGTTGCTCGCCCGCATCACGAAAGGCTTCTTGGCGGACGGTCTGAAGATCGTCACCGCGGAAGAAGCGCAGGACGCGCGTCGCTGGCGCGTGCCCGGCACGAAGGCCGCCCTCCGCGTAGAAGGCGAAGGTTCCGTCCGCACGACCGCGCTCGCCCACGTTCGCGGCGATCATCTCGTATTCCGCATCCTCGGCGTTCCGAAGGGCTACGACGGTCGGGACATCGCGTTGGGATGGCGGGTCCTTCAAAGTCTCGAATCGCCCGGCGACGTGACGCTTTCCGCGGATCCACCGAACGTGAAGGATGGCGCGGTCACCCGACGTGTGGTGTTCCGCCGCGAAGGCATCGACGCCTTCTACGGCGACGCCCGCGCGAAGACGCCGCGCACGCGGACTCTCGTCCTTCTCCCCGACGGCACCGCAGGCTACTCCACCGCCCTCGACGGACGCATCGACGAGTGGCGTGGCACCTACCGCATCGACGCGGGCATGCTCTACCTCGACTTCAAGGAACGGGGCAAGCGCAAGTACCGAATCACGGACATCGAAGAGACACTGGCGGGTTCCGAGCCGGGCGACGTGCTTTGGCGCGCCCGCTCCGAAGAATCGCTCTGAAACAAGATCGGCGCGTCGGCTAGGATGGCGCGCCATGCGCGGTTCGCTTCGACTTGCCATCCTCCTCCTGCTCGTCGGAGCTCTTGCGTCGTCATCCTTCGCGCAGAACCCGAAGGCCACGATCACCGCGGAGCGTGGTCCTTCGCTTCGGATCTCGACGACGCCGAAGACACGGGTCGCCGTGGCACTCGCCACGGCATTGGATCCTTCCGGACGCCATCTTTCCGAGACGGATCTTCTGCTTGCGGCGACTCGCGAGCAACCGTCTCTGCGCGGACTCACCGACGACGCCGGTGAGATCGTATTCCGAATCCCGCTCGATCCGTCGTTGACCGCGCGCTTGCCGGAAACCGTGTGGGCTCAGGCGGCGCGTCTCTCGGACGGCGACCGCGAAGCGATTCCGCTTTCCAACCCCGTCAAAGTTCAACTCGCTGCTCTCGGGCGCGGAGACGTCGCGACGGATCGTGTGCTCTCGCGCTTCTTGGGTCTTGCGCTCATTCTCGTCGGTGCCTCGCTGTCGCTGAGTCTGCTCGCACCCGCCGGGATGAAGCGCGTGATTCTGGCGACCATCGCGGCGGGTTCGTTGGGTCTTTCTCTGTGGTTCCTCGCGATCCGTCCACCGTGGGATCCGGATGACCGCAAAAGCGCAACCACCGACCTCGACGTCCTCCGGGCGGAGCTCGGTGACGACGTCGTCGATGCGTGGCGCGACTACGCCCGCATGCTTCCTTCGGGAACCGCATTGGGAGTCGTCGGGCCGATCTCCGATCGGCAACAACTTCTGCTGAGAGTGCTCGCACCCCGCCATCTTTTGGCCTTCGCGACGGCGTCTCCGGATCCGGCTTCCGATGCGAAGACGCCGTGGTGCTTCTTCGCCGTTCCCGTTCCGACGGGTTGGACTCCGGTCAACGCGCCGAAGCCGCTGCGCGTCGCGAGGCGCGGGACATGACGGCCGCCGCCGCGTGGGCGCTGGTCGTGTGGATCGGCGGGCTCGGTCTTTCGGCGCGTATCCTCCCCGCGGGCCATTCACCCATGCTGCGGCTTGCGGCCGCATGGCCGCTCGGAAGTACGGTGGCCGCGTGGCTCATGGGGGCCACTCTGCTCGCAGGCCTACCTCCGAGCGCTCCGTGGGTGTGGGCATGCGGCGCGGTGCTGCTGCTGGTCGTGCGCCCCAAAGACTTCGACGCATTTCTCGCACCGCCGATGGTGATCGCCGCTCTCGCATGGATGGCGTGGACCGCGGGTGGCGAATCACTCGCACGCTTGGCGTCGCCCTACGGCGACGGTGACGCGCTCGTCCTGTGGCAGCGTCGCGGAATCGCGTTGATTGAAAACGGGTCGCTTGCGCGCGACGCCGCCGATCAACCGCTCGCGGGCTACCCTCACGCGGTGAGTCTTCTTCACGCCGCCGGACTCGCCGTCGGCGGGATGCACGGGCTTGCGGTTGCGAAGGCGTACGCGTGGCTCTCCGTCGTATCCGTCCTCGCTTGCTTCGGGGCCCTTCTTCAAGAAGGCGGCAAGCGGATCGCCGTCGCCATGGGCTTGGCGATCGTCGCCTGTCTTTCCCCCCTCACCCACCACGCGTCGACGGGCTACGCGGACACGCCGTTCACCGCGCACGTCGCGCTCGTCGTCACTCTGCTTCTGACGCATCGCTGCACGTGGCGCCTCGCGACGCTGCTCGGCATCGTCGCCGGCGCGGCGGCGTTCACGAAGCGCGAAGGCGAAGCCCTCCTGCTCGTCACCATGGGGGTCGCGGCATTCGAACCCGCACTCGATCCCGTCAGCGGGCGCGGACTACTCCTTCGGCGGCTGACGACACCCCTCTGGGTGCTTGCCGCGGCGATCGTCGTGATGGTCCCGGAGATCCTCATCCGCATCGTTCACGGACTGCCATGGCCGTCCGGAGTCGGACGCTTCGATCCGTTGCGGCTCCCCGCCGTGCTCGACGCGATCGTCGCGGATCCCGTCTTGTTGAGCATGGCTATTCCCGTCCTCGGAGTCGCGGCACTTACCCCCGCGGTGCTGCTCGCGCCGCGCGAACTGGCTCGACTCGCGACGGGGCCGCTGCGGGCGGCGACCCTCTTGGTCGCGGGATTGTCGGTCTCCTACCTCGCGGCCATTCTCGCGACGCCGATGTGGGTGTCGACTCAAGTCGAGACCGCGGGATCGCGGCTTCTCATGCACCTCGTTCCGGCCGCGCTGCTCGTCGCCGTCTTCGCTTTGGGGCCGCGCGCCGATCGCGATCCGATGGCCCGTTGGAACAGCGATTGAGACGCCGGAGTCGCCGCCGACTCAGTACATGACGTAGCGCGTCGAAATCGACGCGGGAGTTGTTCCGGAGCCCGACGGCAAAAAGTGAAGGGCGAGGCCCGCGAGGTCGTAGGGGCGATTGACGCCGGGCGTGTAGCCGGGCATGGAGGCGAGTCCGAACCACTCGTAGAAGGACTCGTTCACTCCGCCGAGCGGCGCCTGCGTCCTCAACGTACCGAGGTCCTTGATTCCGGCTTGCGACAGGCCGTAACCGGGACCCATACCGATCAGCGTCGAGTAGATCGACGCGAAGTTGGTGACGGGCCACGAGATCGTGAGCGCGCCGAGGGCATCGATGTCGACGGCGAAGTCGTGCGTGAATCCCGCACCTCCGAAGTCCGAGACACCCGACCATTCGATACGCACGGTGGGAATACCCGACGGAGGCGAAGCATCCACGATCGCACGAACGGCACCGGAGCCTTGAACGAGATCGGTCCAGAACGGAGCGAGCCGCGGTAGACCGAAGTTGAATTCGAATTCCGTCGGCGTGAAGTCCGAGTCGGGGCCGCCGAACGTGACGAAGCCGTTCACGCACACGAAAAGCGACGTGTAGGACGTCCCGTAGAACGGGATCGCGACACCCGCGGGCAGCGGAACGGGAAGCACGCCGTCGTCGCCCAGTGCGAATGTCGTCGTGATCGGACCTTGTTGAACGGCGACGTCCGTCGCTCCGGACAGAGTCCATCCCGTCGGTGAAGCGGGCGTCGCGACGATCGCCTGAAACGCATGACGACTTCCGACGGCGACCGAAGACGGGATCACCACGGGCAGCGACCACGTGGACCCGGATCCGGTGTTGAAGACCGTCGGTTGCGCGAAACCGTCGAACACCACGATCGGCGCGGGCGCGAGCGGCAGATCACAGGTACCGCCGCCGGTGACGACGGCGCCGACCGCGAGAAGCCCCGTCGCGGAAGCGCACACGGCGAACGGACGATTCGGGCCTCCGGACACCGCGATCGAGGATGCAAGACCGTTGCGCACCGCGATGGACGCAGGCCAAACGAGACCGCCTTGGCCATCGAGGACCAAGGCGGCTTGCGGGGAGTTCGGCTGCTGCGCGACGAGCGTCGCGCAGCACGCGACTCCGAGGATCGCGATCCTACGGATCAATAGTAGTAGTACTTCGACGTCTGGCCGACGAGCGTCGACGACGCACCGTTGTTCGGGAGGAACGTCAGCGTGCGTCCCGCGAGGTCGTACGTGCGATTCACGCCGTAGGTGTAGTACGGCATGGTCGTCTGACCGAACCATTCGAAGAACGACTCGCTGGTCGCGCCGGCTTGACCGCCGTTGTTTTGGAGGACCGAGAGATCCTTGCACGTGGCGGGCGTGTTCGCCGCGGGCCACGCACCGCCGCCCTTCGTGATGCCGACCGCGGTTTCGAAGATCGAACCGAAGTTCGACGGCGGGTAGATGATCTGCGCCAATCCCTGGTTGTCGATGTACATCGAGAAGTTGTGCACGAACCCGACGCCCGACCAGTCGATCACGCCGACGTAGTCGACCTTGCAGTACGGGAAGAGTCCCGGCGGATTCGCGTCGGTCGTCGCGCGGATCTGGCCGCTCGACTGATCGAGGTCGGTCCAGAACGCGGCGATACGCGGCGGACCGGATTCGAATTCCGGCGGCGTCGGCGTGAAGTCCGTGTCCGGAGTGCCGAACGTCATGAACCCGTTTTCGCAAACGTAGATCGTGCTGTAGTTCGCGTTGTAGAACGGAAGGACGAGGCCGGTCGGCATCGTCACGGGGAGTGCGGTTTCACCGGGCAGCGCGAGATTCGTGATCGTCGGGCCTTGGGTCACGGTCGCGCGCGTCGCCGCGGTCAGCGTGATGCCGACGGGCGACGTCGTGTCCTGCACGATCGCTTGGAGGCACACCGACGTGTTGAGCGGAACACCGTTCGGCGGATTGCCCGCGGCGGGGATGTTCACCGGGAAGCTCTGGAAGGCGTTCGGTCCGGTGTTGTACGCCTGCGGATTCGCGAAGCCGTCGACGGCGATGATCGGCGCGGGCGCGAGCGGAAGATGCACGTAACCCACGTTGTTGAAGAACGTCGGCACCGCGGCGAGGTTGCCGACGGTTTGGAAGATCGCGTAGACGCGCCCCGGGAGACCGGAGACCGAGATGGTCGACTGCGTGTTCGTCCGGATGTTGATCTGCATCGGGTAGAACGGGCCGTCGTTCGCGTCGATCGTCAACGTCGCCGTGAAGCTGTTGGGTTGCGATTGAGCGAACACGGCGGCTGCGGCCACCGCGGCGGTCAGAAAGGTGCGTGCGAACTTCATCGAGATCTCCTCGGAGTCGGCGCTCGACTCCGTGGGCGACCCGGGAGTGACCCCGAATCGCGTTGCTGGGTACGTGAAGGATACAAGAATTCACCCGGGTCAAAAAAGGGTGACCGACGAGGGGGGACGGGATTTCCCGGGCGATTTGCAACGATCGGACCACTACCCCGTGAGGAATCCGGGAAGGGCGTCTACCATGGGTCGTATCAACGGGATAGGTAGCCCCGGGGTCGGAAAATCTCCCCGGACCACGCCCTCCCCCTCACCCCGAATCTCGCCATGAAGAAGTCCCCTTCCGTCGTCGTTCCCCTCGCCCCCGGCTTCGAGGAAATCGAGGCCATGACCATCATCGACGTGCTGCGCCGCGCCGGACACGACGCGTTCATCGCGGGTACCGTCGCCGGGCCGATTCAGGGTGCCCACGGCGTCACCGTCACGCCGGACGGACAGATCGGAGACGTCGATCCGTCCGCGCTCAAGATGGTGGTCCTTCCGGGCGGATTGCCGGGTGCCACCAATCTCCGCGACTGCCCCGCGGTCATCGAACTTCTCCGGAAGGTGCACGGCGCGGGCGGGATCGCCGCCGCCATGTGCGCGGCTCCGATGGCTCTCGGCAAGGCGGGCCTCGCGGCGGGTCGCAAAGTGACGTGCTACCCGGGATTCGAAGAACATCTGACCGGAGGCACCTGCGTCACCGACCGCGTCGTCGCGGACGACCGCGTCATCACCTCGCGCGGCCCGGGCACCGCACTCGAGTTCGCGCTGGCCTTGGTCGCCCACCTCGGTGCCCCCGACACGGCGAAGGCCCTCCACGAGGGTATGTTGGTCAAATAGTCGCGTCTCGACCACCGACGACGACGCCCCGGGATCTTGCGATTCCGGGGCGTTTTTCTTGGGTTTTCGGCGTGGTGTGTCAGGCGGAGGCGTCGCGGAGGTGCTTGCCTTCCCCGACCAAGTTCCACTGCGGGATACGCACGACGCCGGGCTCGTCGGTCACGCGGCCGAGGATCCGCGATTCGAATCCGTGACGACGGGCGGCCTCCATCACGGTCGCGGCGGACGCTTCCGGCAGCATCACGCAGAGGCCGATGCCCATGTTGAAGACCGTGTACATCTCCGCGGCGCCGATCTTGCCCTTCTCGGCGATGGTCGCGAACACGGCCGGCCATTCGGGGAAGTTGTCGAGGTGGAACCCGACGTTGGCCTCGACGCGCACGAGGTTCATGTACCCGTCGCCAGTGATGTGGCAGATCGCGTGGATCGGCAGGTTCGCGCCGAGGATCTCGTTGGCGAGCGCCACGTAGAGCGCCGTCGGTTCGAGGAGTTCTTCGCCGATCTTGCGCTTGAAGTTCGGTTCGAACGTGTGGACGGTGGCGCCGCCAGACAGAAGGACGCGGCGGGCCAGCGTGTATCCGTTCGAATGCAAACCCGCGGACGACACGCCGACGATCACGTCGCCGGGAACGATGTGCTGGCCGAACATCGCGCGATCGAGCGGAACCGTCCCCACGGCCGTCCCGACGAGATCGAAGCCTTCGGTCACGCCTTCGCCGCGGAGCATTTCCTTCACCATGGCGATTTCCCCGCCCGGAATGGTGATGGAGCAGGCTTCGCACGCGCGCAAAAGCCCCTTGCCGACTTCGTCGAAGACGCGCGGATCGGCCTTGCCGACGGCGATGTAGTCGAGCATCGCATGGGGCTCGGCCCCGACGCAGATCAAGTCGTTCACGTTCATCGCGACGCAGTCGATGCCGACCGTGTCGTACTTGTCCATCGCCTCGGCGATCATGAGCTTCGTGCCGACACCGTCCGTCGACACCGCCAACCCGAGGTTGTTCCCGAGGTCGAGGACGTTCGCGTAGTAGCCCAACCCGCGAATCGGGTGTCCGGGGCGTCCCTTCCGGAGGTTCATGGCCCGGTTGATGTGGCCCGCGAGGCGGCCCAACGCGGACCCCGCCATCGTCACGTCCACCCCCGTCTTCGCGTACGTGTCCTTCGTCCCGGTCATCGAAAGCTCCCGCACCCCTCCCGGGGTGCCTCCGTCGTCCGGGATGCTAGCAACCCGATCTTGACGCTTTCGAGCATCGGCCATGGTGCCCAAGGCTCGCGATCAGCGGTTTCCAACCTACCAGACCGGAAGCCGTTTACTGCTTGTCGCCCGATCCATCGGTCGCATCCGGGCCCGAACCTTCCGTCGGCCGCCGACGTTTCGCCTCGGATTCGGACTTCAGTCGCTTGTAGTCCAAATAGTAAAGATTCGCTTGAATGTTGTCCGTGTTGCTGAAGACGTATGCGAGGAAGAACTCGGTTATCGTCGCTTTGCGAACCCTGAGTTCATCGGCGAGTCGCAACACCAACGCCGGCCGATCCTTGTTCTCGGATTCGAACGCCTGCCACCATTTCCTCGCGCTTCCGGTCGTGGAGCCCCAATCGAGTTCCTCGTTCTTCACGCGCTCCGCCTCCGCCCGAATTTGGGCGTCCGACCATCCCTTCGTATCTCGCACGCCCTTCGCGTTCGGAACGCCGGCGGGGGCCGGAGGTAAAGTCGACAGAGCCGCCTCACGGAGAAAATCATCCGTTCGCCCGACCTGAGGAGGACCCTTGGTCTCTTGCGGCGTTCCGGTTCCTCTGATGCAAGAACCGTCGATCACCACCCGCGTTACGCCCTGCTCCGCGAGTTCCGCCCATCGATGATCGACGGAATCCACCGCGACTCCCACCAATCGGTGCAATCCGCGTGCTCCGGTACCCAAGCGAACCGCTTCCTCCGCTATGGCGTCGAGCGCATCGTCGGTCATGACCAACTCGATTCCGTGTATGGCGGCCAGCTTCC
>JAFMJN010000055.1 GCA_017853435.1 Planctomycetota bacterium
TCACCGATTCTTCCGCCGCGTCGCGCGGGCGATCGCGCACCGGTTCGTTCTTCGGTCGATAATCCTTTTGAATCTCGAGAAGTTGACGCGCCAACGCCGAGGCTTCGATGCGTCGACGGACGTCGTCTCCGACGTTCGCCTTTTCGAGCACGATGCGGATGCGGTCGCCGATCATGTCGACGTCCTCGACCTTCAATCCGCGCAGTTTCATCTCGGTCACGATCGACCGCATCCCGTCGACCAACGGATCCGTCGACCCCTCGGGGACGTCGACGGGCAGAGGGCGCGACGCGGGTCGGGATTCCGTCTTCGCGACGTCCCCCGACACGGGCCGAGAATCCGGAGCCTGCGCCGCGACGGAGACGACGAGCAGACAGACGACGACGGCGAAACGCGCCATGAAAATTCCGATCATGTCGGGGGTGAAAGGTGCCGCGCCACCTGCGTCCGGTACGCCTTCACCGCGGGAAGGAGTCCGGCCAAGGCGGCGACGACGGCGACTGCGAGAACGGCGACCACCTCGAAAGGCAGCCCGGGCAACGTGTCGCCGAGGGAGATGATAACGGGCGCGAAGGCGTCGGGGACGAAGCCGGCCGTTTTCGCGACGTGGTCCGCGATTCCGAAGATCAGAAGCCGTCCGAGCAGCAATCCGACGGCGGTTCCCATGAGGGCCACCACCACCGACTCCCCGACCACCAATCCCAGCACCTGACCGCGGCGGGCGCCGACCGCCCGAAGAATCGCGATCTCGCGGAGCCGCTCGTTCATCAGGTTGTAGATCGCCACCGCCGTCCCGAGGATCGCCACGACGACCGCCAACGCGGCTTCGAGTAGAAGCACCTTGTCGACGTTGCCGACGATGTCGAGAAGGTTGCGGATGGTTTCCGACGGACTGACCGCCTGAATATCGGAACGCTTGTTCAGGCGCGGCATCATGATCGCGCGTTGCGTGGCCGCGACGGGATAGACGATGACGGCACTCACGCCGACGTCGCCCGACTCGGGCAAAATCGCCCCGCCTTGGTGCTCGTCGATCGCGAAGAAGGACTCGATGTTGATGAACACGAGGCGATCGATCGCCGTCCCCGTCGGAGCGAGGATCCCGGTCAAAGTCCAAAGGTGCTCGTGCTTGTGATCCTTGCCGCCTTCGACTCCGTGCGTCGGTTCGATCTTCGCGCCGATCGACAACCCGAGTTCCTTCGCCACCGTCGCTCCGACGACCGCCTCGGCGGGCATATCGTCGTGGTGGTGATGGTGGTCGTGTCCATCGTCTTTCGCGCCCGAAGGCCGCGACGTCGCCGCCGCCTTCTTGCGAAGGTCGTCGACGATGTGGGCGAAGAAGTTCGGATCGTGCTTGAACGCGCGCCCGACGGCGAGCTTGAGCGGCTGCTTCGGAAGCGGCGTGAAGCGTTCGTTGAAGATCGCGTCGGTCGTACCGACGACGCGGAAACCGCGGAACGAATCGCCGACCGCGTAAGGAACCGCGAGGCGCACCCAACGCGCATCGCGCATCTCTTCGTAGGCGCGGAACGGCATGAGCCCGGGACTCTTGTCGAGGTGGTACACCGTGTTCAGCACGAGCTGCATCGGCGACCCCTTCGGCCCGAGGATCATCGGGAAACCCGATCCGGAGTTGCGATAGGACGTCTCGACCTCACGGCCGAGGACGGTGACCGCGGCGACGAGCGCGACGCCGAGCGCCGCACCGAGCGCCGTCAGCAACGTGCTCGTCTTGCGGGCGGCTAGCGAGCGCATCACGAGCGCGAAGAAACTCATGAGCCGTCTCCGATGACGAGGTGGCGCGCATATCGACCACGGACGGCCGGATCGTGCGTGACGATGACGAGCGAGGCGCCGGTGCGCGTCGCTTCCGATTCGAGAAGCGCCAAAGCGTCCGCGGCGTTCCGCGGATCGAGACTCGCCGTGGGTTCGTCCGCGAGAATCAACCACGGATCGGCGACGACCGCGCGTGCGAGGGCGACGCGTTGCTGTTCGCCGACGGACAACGCCGCGGGACGTTGATCCGCGCGATCGGACATGGAGAGGCGCTCGAGCAACACCCCGGCTCGGTGCTTCGCGGCGGACGGCGACGCGCCGCCGAAGACGAGCGGCAGGGCCACGTTTTCGACGGCGGACAACATGCCGACGAGATTGAACGTCTGGAACATGTAGCCGATGTGCCGTGCGCGGAAACGATCGCGTCCCGATTCGGACATCGCGGTCAGGTCCTCGCGGCCGAGCGAGACGGAACCGGCATCGGGTGCGGTGATCCCGGAGAGGATGTGCAGAAGCGTGGTCTTCCCGCTCCCGGATCCGCCGACGACGCACAGCGTGCCGCCCGCCTCAAGTTCGAACGAGACGGCGTCGAGCACGACGCGACGACCGCCGTCGGCGCGCGGCCATGCCTTCCGGACGTCCTTCACGCGGAGCGTCCGGTCTTCACCGGTTTCAGATGACATCGAAATCCCCGAGCGACAGATCCCAACCGTCCGCCAACCGGGAAATCGGCACACGGTCGAAATCGTAGGTGCGCGCCACGAATCGGAATTCGACGGGCACGGTCGCGAAGCCCCGGGCCGCCGCCGCGTTCCATTCCGGGTTGTTCCTACGGAACACCACGGCTCCGCGCTCCGCACCGTCTTCGGCGGCGAGGGCCGAAAGCAGATCGAAGGCCGATCCCGCGGCCGGATGAGCGCGGTCGACGACCCACTCGGCGGCGGCCGTTTGACGGCATTTCCGCTCGACTTCGAGCCAACGGTCGCGCACGACGAGGATCGCGAAGAGCGTCCCGGCGGCGTCGCGCAACGCGGCGGTGCGGTACGTCACCCCGGGGCGGTGCGGGTACCGCCAATTCAAGTAGCGGGCGTCCTTCACCACCGTGACGTCGTGCTGGTCGGCGATGCGACGCCAAAAAACGTCCGTCTCCGGACCGAATCGATCCCACCGCTCGACGGTGATCCCGGGCGGCGGCGTCCATCCCGGCGAAGGCGGTACGACCACGCTTTCGAGGTGGTCGATGTGCACGTAACCGCAGAGCTTTTGTCCGAGTCGGAACGCTTCCTGCGTCGGAAGTCCGTACATGACGGTCTCGGCATCGGGCGATCCGTAGCGATCGACGTAGCGATGCACCGTATTCGCGAACAAGCCCATCTTCTTGAGGCCCGCGCGAAACTCCGGATCGGAGAGAGAATCGACCATCTCGGCGAATTGCCGATGACCGTCGCCGACCTTCATCCGACGCGGGATGCCCGTGAACTGGCTGACCACGCGTCCGGTCGGTGTCACACCGACGAAGGCATGGAGGCCTTCCGGGTTGTCGCGAAACTCCCAATTCCATTCGTCCATCGACCGCGAAGCCCACGGAAACACGCGATGCCAAACGGCGAGAATCTCCTTCTCGTCGCCCGGTGCGTACGCACGGATCTCGATGGGTTGGTCGGTGGGGTCGCTCGACGCGGAATCCGTCATGGGGTCGCTCCGCCCCTGTTCTAACCGTCGCTCAGACGATGTCGAAGTCGCCCGGCGTGTAGGTCCATCCTTCCCGCAGTCTTTCGAGCGACACGCGCCGAGCGTCGTACGTCCCTCCGACGACCACGCGTCCCATCGGCTCGACGACCCAGCCGACCTCCGCCAAATGACGCCATTCCGGGGATCCGGGCCGGAAATGGAAGCGAACCCGATCGTCACCGACCGCTCGCGCGAGCCCCCGGATCACTTCGGGCAGCAGGAGGCACTCGGGGCGCGTCCGATCCGCCGACCACTCGGCGACGAGGGTCACTTTCGGATCGTTCGGACGATGATTCCATGCATGGGAGAGGACGAACAGCGCCACCAGCACCCCGTCGGCGCCGCGCAGGACGAAACGACGCGGGGAACGGCCCGAACGGGCGTCCCAACGCCATGCGAGATAGCGGCGGTCGCGGACCACGCTCGCATCGTGCTGATCGACGCAACGGGCCCAGAGGGCGTCGACGTCCGTCGGCCACTCGGTTCGTTCTTCGAGTACGGCGTCCCCTTTCGGAGTCGCCGTGGCCCCTTCGGTGGATGCGGTCAATGCGTCGAAGGGAACGATCGACGTGTAGCCCAACAAACGTTGGCCGATCGGAAGTGCCTCGCCGTTCGGCAGACCGTACATCAGCGTGTCGCCGTCGGGATGGCCGAATCGCGCGACGTACCGATTCACGATCCGAGCGAACAGGCCGGGCCGACGCAATCCGCGCCGCGCTTCGGGTGTCGTGAAGGAGTCGACCATTTCGGTGAAGGTCCGGGTCTCGCGACCGCCGGGCCCGGCGATCGACACGCGACGCGGAATACCCGCGAACTGACCGACGATGCCGTAACCCGGAGCGTCGGCGACGACGATTCGCAGCCCCGCCGGGTTGTCGAGGAATTGCCAACGCCACGCGGCGTCGGTTCGCACGGAATCCGGGAACACGCGACGGAACCCGGCGAGGATTCCGGAGGCGTCGCCGTCCGCGTACGCACGGATCTCCGTCGTCGCGATCGACGGTTCGAGTTCCGGTTCCGACATGAGCCCTCGACGGGGCTCAACGCTTCGTGAATCTCCACGAAGCGATGGTGTCGCCCGTGTTCGGATGCACCGACCTCACCCAGTAGTGCGTCGGTCCGAGTCCTTCGAAGAAGCCCCGGGGGATCTTAAACCTTCCCGTGGACGCGGGAAATATTCCCGCCGCCAACGTGAACTTCGGTCCACCCGCGACTTCGAGATACGTGCCCGGAGGTCCAACCACCTCCAGCACCGGAGGTTCCGACGACGGCTCGAGCTCGACGATCGGCCACGGCGGCGAACCGTCGCGCGCCCGTTCGGCCCCGCGCGCGAGAAAATAGTCGTGCGTCGCGAGGCCGTCGGACCCGAACCAACGCTCGAAGTAGCGCCGCGCGGAGACCGCGTTGCGCCAACCGGTCGCCTTCGGACGCTGCATCGCGGACCGTGAAAAGAAGTGCACCACGCGCACCGAAGGCACTTGGAGCAGCGTCATCCCCGCATCGACGAATCGACGGAACAAGTCCGTGTCCTCGTAGTAGAGCGGATACCCGGGATCGAAAAGGCCGAGGCGTTGGAAGTCGGAGCGACGCCCCATGAAGCAACCGCCCGAGAGCATCGGCACGGGCATCGGATGCGCGGCTTTCCACACCGCATACGCGAACCGCGCCCGACGGCGGGCGTTCCACCGCGCGACCGCGTCCGACGTACGCGTCATGTGCGCCAACGCATCGACGAACGGATCGACCATCTCGTTCGGTGGAAGCAGCACATCCCCGTCTTCGTCCATCGAAACGTTCGGTCCGACCATGCCCGCTTCGGGATGGGCGTCCAACGCGTCGCGCAGTCCGGCGAGCATCCCCGGAACGACGCGACAATCCGGATTGAGCACGAGATGAAGCCGCCCGCGCGTGACGGCGAACGCTTGGTTGTTGGCCTTCGCGTAACCGGCGTTCAACGTGTTCACGACGAGTTTGACACTCGCGGGAAGTCGCTCTTCGAGTTGGGCGACCGAATCGTCGCCGGAAGCGTTTTCGACGACGGCGACGTCGACGGCGTCGGCGCTTCCGAAGGTCGCTGCCGCGTCGCGAAGCAGGGTGTCGACCGCACCGAGGAGAAGCTCGGTACTGCGGTAGTTCACGATGCCGACGGAGATCTCGGGTGCCACGTCACGCCCCCGGGCCGAGACGCCCCTCGAGGGCGCGAATACGCTCGTGCGCCGCCAGAAGTTCGCGATAAAGATCCAACGGGCGCAGATCGAGGGCCGCACGCGCCGCCTCGATCACATGCGCCCCCGCGTCGATCGGACGCGACGACATGACGGTCGCTACGGGGACATGCCTCGGCACCGCACGACGCGCGAAGCGGGCGAGCCACTCGGAAAGCGCGTGGGGCTCTCCGGCGCGGATCGGACCGCCCGCCATCAACGCGGAGTCGCGCGCGAGGAGACACGACAGCGGGAACGCCGCACCGCCCGGATTGCCGGGAGACAACTTCGGCACGAAGACACCCGATCCGTCGAGCATGACGACGTTGCCGTACACCGCCCCGGCTCCGGACGCGTAGAGATCCGACGCCAGTCGATCCACGTGCTGCGCCATCAAACGATCACCGGGAAGAACGACGCCGATCAACGTCCCGCGCGCCGCCCCGAATCCTTCCTGAAGAAGCCGTACTTCGTCCACGCCCGACGGGACGCGAACGACGCGGAGTCTCGCGATACCCGCGAACGGGGCGAGCACCGCGGCGACCTCCGCTTCGGGAGCACATGTGGCGACCACCGCTTCGACGAGCGGGTAGTCCTGCGCCAGCGCGCTTTCCACCGCGTCGCGCAGCCCGCGGACGTCCGGGGCCGGAATCACGAGAGAGACGGGAGGACGATCGCCACCGTCTCGGATCGGCGGCAGCCCCGCCGGGAGCGGAGGAGACGGCGGGAGATGATCGAGATCGACGGGTTCGCCCGCACGCACGCGTTCGATCACGCGCCGCAACGCCGCGACCGACATTTCCTGCTCGTCTCCGAGGACGCGCAACGCGTCGTCGAACTGAAGCAGGCGTGCGAGATAGCACGCATAAAGAAAACGCGTTTCCGGACGATCCGGAACGAGGCGATACGCCTCGAGCGCGTCGGGAAGCGCATACGTGACTTCGGCCCCCGCGGCGAGACAATGGCGCGCGAAGGAATGATGGGCGCGCGCGGCGTGCTCGCGATCCTCGTAGTTGAACGTCGGCTCTTCGGTCGGCACGACGCGCACGCGAAGCGTGCCTTCGAAGAGGACTTGGTGATTGAGGACGTTTCGAAACGCGTGATCGCAGCGATTTCGAAAGGCGGCGTCGCGGAAGAGATGGGCGTAGAGAAGGTTGTCGAACGGATGTTCGACGAACGTTCGCGGATGAAAGACGAGGACGTCGCCTTCGCGGTCCACCACCCAGCGATGCGTGGGATTCCCGTTCATCATCTCGCCGACGCGCGACGGCAGCTCGACGAACCCGCGACGTGCCACGCGGGAAAGTTCCCGTGCGGCCGCGACGGGATCGGGAACGTGCTCGAGAACCTGCGTGCACCAGACGAAATCGAAAGCGCCGTCCGGAAAAGGAAGCGATTCCGCCGAAGCCTCGACGTACTCGACGCCGGGCCGAAATACGCCGGGAGCGCCGTTCCGCTGATGCGTCGCACCGAAGGTCAAATCACAAACGACGTCGGCGCGTGGAAACGGATTCGCCGCCCCTCCCACTTCGAGGACACGATCGCCCGGACGGATCCCGAAGAGTTCCACGATCCGCGCGGCGTCGTCGACCGGCGGATTCGGGCCGAACGCGTTGCGCGGACAGCCGTTCATCCGCCCGCCTTCCACGAGACGTCGGCGCGGAAGACGCCCTTCTCCATGCCGGTCCACGTCACTTTGAAACGCGCCCACGCGAGGCGCTGATCGAGCACGTGTTCGCTCGAATCGTCGAGGAGGAATCCGGACACGTAGTACTCGCCCGCGAGAATCTGCAACGGCAGGGTCGCGACGACCTCGACGTCTTCTCCGTCGAGCGCCCCGAGTTGATCGGTCGTGCGCGTACCGAAACACATGGTGTCGTCGTTGCGGTACACGATGAAACCCGCGTGGTGCGCGGCCCGGGCGCGATCCTTCCAACGGATGCGCACCTCGATGCGATCGCCGTGACGGAACGTATCGGTCGGGACGTCCGTTCCCGCGACACGCAAGGAGATGTCGACGAGATGCGGGAGATCCGCCAACGCCCCTTCGCCGCCGTGCTGCTGCGCGATGGCCGACTGGCCTCCCGACAGCGCGTACTGGTAGTTGACGTACTCGTCGGTGACGAGCGTCGGGTCCCCGATCATCACGGGCTCGCCGCCCTGCAACCACAACGCGCGATCGCAGATTTGGCGGATGTGATAGGTCGAATGCGAAACGAAGAGGAACGTCGTTCCGCGATTGCGCAGTTCCTTGATGCGGTCGAAACACTTCTTTTGAAAGTGCTGATCGCCGACGGCGAGAATCTCGTCCAAAATGAGAATGTCGGGATTCGCCATCATCGCGACGGCGAATCCGAGTCGCATCGCCATCCCGCTCGAATACGTGCGCACCGGCCGTTCGATGTAGTCGCCGATGTCGGCGAAATCCGCGACCTCTTCGAAGCGACGTCGCACCTCGTCCTTCGGAACCCCGAGGATCGCCGCGTTCATGTAGAGATTGTCGCGCCCCGAAAATTCGGGATGGAATCCGGCACCGAGTTCGAGAAGGGATCCGAGACGTCCGTGGATGGCGTAGCCGCCGCAGGAGGCGCGCGTGGTGCCCGTGAGAATCTTGAGAAGCGTACTCTTCCCCGCCCCGTTGCCGCCGATGACGCCGAGCGCCGATCCCTTCTCGAGGTCGAAGGAGACGCCGCGCAACGCCCATTTTTCGGAGTGCCGCACCACCCGTCCACGAGTGACCCACTCGACGAGTCGGGACGCGGAGTCCGGATACATCCGGTACACCTTTCCGAGGTCCTTGACGGTGACGGCGTGGGTCATGACGTCAGAGCTCGTCCGCGAAGTCCTGCTTCTTCGCCATGAACACCGAGTATCCGATGAAAAGCACCACGAAGGAGAACGCCGCCAATTTCGCGAGCGGCCACCACAGCGCCGTCGCCGCATCACCCGTCGGAAGTCGCCCGCCGAGCAGCGTCGCGCGATGCAGGTTCACGAGGAGCGCGGCGGGATTCCAATCGAAGACCCACTGGTACTCGGGCTTCGGTAGTTTGAAGTAGAAGATCGGCGTGAAGAAAAACCACACGGTGCAGAGAATCGGGACCACCTGCGCGATGTCGCGGATGAACACGCTGACCGAGGACAGGAGGTAGGCGATCCCGAGCATCAGGATCGCCTGAACGGCGATGACGAGCGGCAACGCGAACGTCATCGCGGTGAACGGATTCCCGTCGAGCACGAGCAGCGCGGTCGCCATGAACACGCCGATGCCGACCAAAAGATTCACCACTCCGTACCCGACGAGACACACGGGAAGGAGTTCCGCCGGAAACGAGATCTTCTTGATCATGTTTCCGTTGTCG
Organism: Planctomycetota bacterium; assembly: GCA_017853435.1. GTDB lineage: Bacteria > Planctomycetota > CAIWVZ01 > CAIWVZ01. The sequence continues at coordinate 9,071 of JAFMJN010000055.1, forward strand.
GTGATGACCGACGGCGAACGGACGACCGCCTCCTGAAGCACCGTCCACGGAACCAAGGCGACGAACATCGACAGGGCGGACACCTTCGCGAGAAGGAGCGACGTGTCGGCTCCGCCCGCGGGAAGCCCGATGTCGGAAGCTTCGAGCATCCGGAACTGCAGGATCTCGATGAAGACCGTGTAGTAGACGGCCAGGAAGATGACGGGTTGGAGAAGAAGCCACGCCCCCCCGAGCAGGGACCCCTTGTAGCGGGCCCGCAATTCGCGACCGACGAAGGCCGCGATGAGTTCCCGATAGACGAGACCTTGTCGAAGGAGAGAGATCACGTGGATGAAAGATCGGCGGAATGAGGCTCCCGGCACCATCCGGGACCGGCTCGGCACCGTGCCGACATGGGCAAGAATACGACACGATGGGGCGGCTTAAACCTCTTCCCGAAACAAGGATACGGCGACGAGACGGAATCGTCCCGGACGTCCGTCGGTGGTAGTCTGTGCGTGGTGAACCCCGTGCCCCGAACTCCCGCCAACTCCCCACGATCCCTTCCTTCGGCCTCGTCGCCCGCGCGTGACGGACGGTCCGTGCGCCGCGTTCCCCGACAGGGAGCCCGCCGTGACTGAACGCGAAGCGCAAGACGTCCTCGTCCTCGGGGCCGGACTCGCGGGTCTGTCCGCGGCCTACAAGCTCGCCCGATTGGGCAAGCGGGTCGTGGTGATCGAAGCGGACCCCAAGGTGGGAGGGCTCGCCGGTTCGGGGACCTTCCACACGCAATGGGGCGAGTTCGACTACGACAACGGACCGCACCGTTTCCACACCGGCGAAAAGCACCTCAACGAAGAAGTGCTCGCGCTTCTCGGCGACGACGTCGTCGAAGCGAACCGCCTCTCCCGCATCTTTCTCTTCGGGCGCTTCTTCAACTACCCGTTGCACGGCCCGAACGTCATTCGAAATCTGCCGAAGACGGTGCTCGTCAAGGCGTTCCTCGACTACCTCGCCGTGAAGGTGAAGAGTCTTTTCAAGAAGACACCGGATTCGAATTTCGAGAACTGGGTCGTCAATCGCTTCGGTCGCACGCTCTACAAGATCTTCTTCGGTGTCTACACCGAGAAGACGTGGGGCATCCCGTGCTCGCGGATCAGCCCCGACTGGGCGGCCCAGCGCATCACCCTTCTTTCACTTTGGGATACCGTCAAAAAGACGCTGTTCCGACCGTCCGACGGGTCCACGCCGCGAACCCTCGTCTCGAAATTCTTCTATCCGAAACGCGGGGGCATCGGTCGCCTCTGCGATCGGTACAAGGAGGAGATCGAAAAACTCGGGGGAAAAGTCCACACGAGCACCCGCGTCGTGGCGGTCCATCACGCGGACGGGAAAGTCGCCGCCGTCGACGTCGAGTCGTCGGAAGGTCGGCGTTCGATTCCCGCGTCGTCCGTCCTGTCGACGATTCCCTGCACCGTGCTCGCGACGATGCTCGCACCGGCCGCGCCGAAGGCCGTCCTCGACTCCGTCGCCGCGATGAAACACCGTTCGATGGTTTTCGTCTACCTCATCCTCGACCGACCGAAGGTGACGGACGACCATTGGATCTACCTCCCCGAAGATTCGATCACCGTCCACCGTCTTTCGGAGTTCAAGAACTTCTCCCCGTTTTCGGCTCCGAAGGACAAGACGCTCCTCTGCGCGGAAATCACCTGCGACTACGGGGACGAGCTTTGGAACGAATCCGACGAGAATCTGCGCAAGACCTGCGTCGACGATCTCGTGACCATCGGCCTGCTCGGACGCGACGAAGTCCTCGCCACGTACAGCCGTCGCGAACGGTACGCGTATCCGCTCTACGATCTCGATTACCGCGGCAACAAGGACCGGGTTCTCGGGCACATCGCGTCGATCGCGGGTCTCGACACCACGGGACGGCAAGGTCTGTTCAAGTACAACAACATGGATCACTCGATCGGCATGGGACTCGCCGCCGCCGAGAACCTGATGGGGCGCGGCCGCGATCACGCGACGATCGCCGACGAGCAAAAGTGGTTCGGCTGACGAAATCGGAAGCGCGATGACGCATCGGACCCTCGAACTCGCGGAACGACGCGGCGGCCTTCCCCTCGAGGAGGCCGCCTGCGTTCTCTGCGGCGACGCTCCGAAATCGTTGTTGGTGGACGATCCGCCGTTCAAGGTCTGGGCGTGCGGTCGCTGCGGGATGGGTTTCACGTCGCCGCGCGTCCGGGCCGATCGACTCGCCGACATCTACGACTTGGGATATTTCTCCTCGGAGTCCGCGGGAGACTTCGGGTACGCGTCGTATTCGGAAGACGCCGAAGGCTACTTTCGCACCTTCGAGCGCAAGGCGGACCTCATCGCGCGTCACCTCCCCTCGGGACGCGTGCTCGAAGTCGGCTGCGCGGCGGGGTTCTTCCTCAAGGTACTCGAACGCCGGGGCTACGACGTCCACGGCGTCGAAGTTTCCGGGACGATCCTCGCCCACGCGCGCGACGTCTTGAAACTCCCCCACCTTTTCCACGGCACGCTCGACGCCTACCCCGGCGAGCCGGGTTCGTTCGATGCGGTCATGCTGTGGGACGTGGTCGAACACCTCGCCGATCCCGTGGCGGTGCTGAAACAGGCGCGATCCCTTCTGAAGCCCGGCGGCTGGCTGTTCCTCCAAACGCAGGACGTCTCCTCGATGACCCGCAAGGTGCTCGGCGCGAAGTGGACCCACTTCAAGCAGCTCGAACACGTTTGGCATTTCTCCCCGTCGACGATCCGCGAACTCCTCGGGCGCGCCGGATTCGAGACGGTGGAAGTCCGCAAGCGCGGTGCCGGAAAAGACATCTCCGTCGGGTTCATCATCGACCGTATGAAGCGCTTCTCCGGCGTTCTCCATGCCGTCGCCCGCCTCTTCTCGCCGTGGTCGAGGAAATTCGTCTACGTCAATCCTTGGGACGAACTCGTCGTCGCCGCGCGACGGAAGGAGGCGTGATGGAAGCCGCCGCCTACGCCGAATTCAGGGATCTCGAATCTCGTCACTGGTGGTTCATCGGGCGATGGGCCATCTTCTCCGAACTCCTCGAACGGCGGGTCTTCCCCGACGTCGCTCGAAACCCGGATTGCCTCGACGTCGGGTGCGGAATGGGCGGCGCTCTCGAACGCCTCGCCGCCGCGGGCGGAACCGTCACCGGAACCGACGTCAGCGTCGATGCTTTGAAATGGTGCCGCGGTCGCGGTTTCCCGCGCGTGCTTCATGCGGACGGTACGAACATGCCCTTCGCGGACGCCTCCTTCGACGTCGTCACGGCGTTCGACACGATCGAACACATCCCGGACGACCTCGCGGCCTTCCGCGAGTGTCGGCGCGTGCTGCGTCCGGGTGGCAAGTTCGTGCTCTCGGGTCCCGCTTACGAGTGGCTTTGGACCCATCAGGACGATGTCGTCCATCACCAGCGTCGCTACACGACGTCGCGCGTGGCCGAGGTCGCCCGTCGCGCGGGGTTCGTCGTGGAGCACACGTCGTATTTCAACGTGGCCCTGTTCCCCGTGATCCTCGGCGTCCTCGGAATGGTCAAGATCAAGGAACGCCTGTTTCCCCCCGGCGACGCCGACCAATCCTCGAACGTCTCCATCCCGGTACCCGGACCGGCGAACGCGCTGCTCGCCCGCCTCCTCGCCGCCGAACGCCATCTCGTTTCGCGGGTCTCGATGCCGTTTGGCCACTCCCTTATCCTGATCGCGAGGAAACCTCCCGATCCATGACGCGCACGCTCCGTTCCTTTCCGATCCTGTTCGCCGTCGCGTGCATCGCGTGGGCGATCGCGATCGGGACGGCGGACAAGGTGCTTCTTCCGCGTCATCCCGCCGCCCGAGACCTTCCCTATGCGAACGGGCCTTCGGGGGACGCGGCGCGCAAGGAGCCGTTCAATCGGTCGATGACCGATCCGTTGAACCTCCTCGTTCCGGATCACCTGTTCGCGATGCGTGAAAAAAACGGAGTCTCCCTGCCGTCTTGGAACCCGCTCGTTCTCGGCGGCTTCCCGACCGGAGCCAATCCGCTCACCTGCACCTACGACCCGCTCAACCCGGCACGGTGGCCGCTCGATCCGCTTCATGCCTGGACGCTGAATGCGATTCTGCGCGTCTTCATTCTCGCGACGACGACGTGGTGGTTCGCGCGACGACTCGGCATCCGCGAAGGCGGTGCGGCGTTCGCGGGAGTCGCGGCGGGGCTCGGCGGTTGGTGTGCAGCTCGACTGTTCAACGCCCCCATCGTCGCGACGGCCGCTTGGATCCCCCTGGCTCTCGCGGGTGTTTGGGACGCGGCATCGGGTCGCCGTCGATCGGGAGTCCTCGCCTGCGCGTCGGGACTTGCGCTCGCATGGGTGTCCGGATTCCCGCAACTCGCGGCTCTCGCGACCGTCGCGTGCGGCGTTGCGACCCTATGGCTTTTCATCGACGCCCCCGTCGAAGGAACGCGCGCGAAGACGCTCGTCGGCGTCGCGATCGCCGGAGTCTTGAGCGTCGCACTCGCCGCTCCGCAACTCTGTGCGGTCATCGGATTCCGCCCGGAAGCGGCGCGACGCGGGATGAGCGAAGAAGCCCGCAATGCGCAGCGTCTGCCACCCGGGGCCCTCGTCGCCGTCCCCTTCCGAAACTTCCTCGGAGGTCCCGAAGAGAAGCCGATCGACGAACTCCCCGACGCGGAGTCCGATCCTCTGCACCGCGCACGTTGGAGCTTCGCCCGCGCGGTGATCGGCGGCGACGGAGAGGGCCGCATTTCACGCACGGCGGGGGTCAGCGAAAGGACGTGGTCTCCGGGCATCGTCGCGCTTCTCGCGGCCGCCGCGGGGATCTTCTTCCTGCGTGACCGCCGCATGCGACTTCTGGTCGTCTTGGCCACGACCGGACTCGTTTTCGCGATGGTCCCCATTCCCGATTCGATCGCGGTTCCGCTTTTCCTGAGCGTCGGCGCACCGGCGCGGTCCATCGTGCTGACGGCGTTGATCGTTCCATTGGCGGCGGCTTTGACCTTCGAACTTCTGCTTTCGGGACGACGGCCGAGAGGCTTCGAACTCGCGATCGGATTCGCCCTCGCGGCGGTTGCGACGCTCGGAATCCTCGCCGCCGCCTCCGATGCCGTTCTCGTGGACAGCCTCGCGGATGCGATCAGCGGTCCGCGTGCGCTGCGACTGCTCGGCATCGACGCGCCACCGCCGCGCGCCTACGTCGTCGACACGCTGACTCCGCTCGCCGCACCCCTGCGGGCGGATCTGTTTCACGTCGCGATTTTCGGCACGGCCGCGTGCCTGCTTCTCCTCGCCGCCGGGCGCCCGAAGGCGATGCGCGCGGTGCCCCTGCTCGCCGTCGCGGCGGTCGCCTTCGATCTCGGCCCGGATTTCCTCGCGTGGAATCGCCCGACCGCTCGTCTCGACGGATGGCGAGCGACCCCGAGCATCGACACCATCGTCGAGCGGCAAGCGCAGTCTCCGGGTTGGATGATTCGAGTCAGCGGCGACGCCGCCGCCGCATCGGCGGAAAAGGACGCGTTGTTCCCTCCGAATATGCCGATCATCCACGGCATCGCCGACTCCCAAGGCTACCGCGAGCAGGCTTCCATCCGATGGATCGAAGCGCTCAAAGGCACGGCGGCGTTGGCGAACGACATCGGCGTTTCGGGAATTCCGCTCTCGGCGGCGTCGTCTCCGGTGCTCGATGCTCTCGCAATCCGCTGGGTCGTGAGTGCCCGCCCCCTCGACG
>JAFMJN010000269.1 GCA_017853435.1 Planctomycetota bacterium
GAAGGCGTCGGGGTCGGTCTCCCGAAGCAACGCGTCGACGGGAGGCGCGTCGCGATCGGCGACGAGATTCTTCAATGCGCGAAAAAGTCGACGTCCTCTTGGAACGGTCACGGAATGCGGAACCTCGCGGCGACGGGTGCGTGGTCGCTCGGTTTGTCGCCCTTCCGTTCCTCGCGATCGACTTCGACGGATTCGACGCGCGCGGCGGCCGCCGGGTTCAGGAGAAAATGGTCGATGCGCAGTCCGAGACCACGGCGGAACATCACCGCACGATAGTCCCACCACGTGTAGACACCCGCCTCTTGATTGAACTTGCGGAGACCGTCTTCGAATCCGAGGTCGAGGATCGCGCGCCAAGCGGCGCGTTCGGGTTCCGAACACAGAATCGTTCCCGCGAGAGCCGCTGGGTCGTACACGTCGCGATCGTCGGGCGCGATATTCCAATCACCGGCGACGACCGTCGGAAGGCCCCGATCGAGTTCGGATCGTGCGAAGTCTCGGAATCGGTCGAGCCACTTCAACTTGTAGGCGTACTTGTCCGATCCGACCTCGGATCCGTTCGGAACGTACACGCTCGCGACGCGCATGCCCCCGACCGTCGCGGCGATCACGCGGCGATCCGCGTCGGGGCCGTCGTCGGGAAGGCCCTTGACCACGTCGGTCGCCGGCAACTTCGAGACGATGGCGACGCCGTTGTAGGTCTTCTGCCCGAATCGCTCGATGCGGTAGCCGAGCGCTTCGATTTCGGCGGCGGGAAAGTCGTCGTCGACGACCTTCGTCTCCTGCAGAAGCACGACGTCGGGGTCCCGCGACGTGATCCAAGGCAAGAACCGCGGAAGCCGGGCGCGGAGCGAATTCACGTTCCATGTGACGATCTTCACGGCGCCCATGTTACTCGGCTTCGAAAAGTTCGAACCGCGGGTGCTCCGCCGATCGTCACGAGAGAGGTCGAACCGGTTCGCCGCTTGCCGAGGCCTCGCCTACCGAGAGTCCGCGACGACGAGACAGCCGGCGATCATGTCGTGAAGCCCTTGCTTCTTCTCCGTGAAAGCCGCCATGAAGAATCCGATCAACAGAACGAAGACGCTGATCAACTTCGCGAAGTATCGCCCCGCCGCCCGCCAACCGCTGATGCGCCCCCCGTCCATGTCGGTCACGCGAATCCCCAAGAGACGCTTCCCCAACGTGGCCTGCCACGGAGACGCTTCCATCGCGATGAAGTAGACCGCTCCCACCAGTCCCGACACTCCGCGGTCGTACGAAAGCAGCGTTTCTCCGGCCGCCAAGATCAGGCCGTCGACCAACAGGGCGAACGAGCGTTTCCAAAAACCGGCGAATTCCATAGTGCCCCTTTCGGTGTCGATCTCGGCCGCGGGCCAAACCGACGGCATGCGGATCGTTGCGGCGGACAGACTACACCACAGTCGTCGCCGTGTCCTTCGACGACGCAATAGGTTTTTCCGAAGGACGGCGCGGAACCCGGGAAAACGCTACGCCACCGATGAAGGTCGGCGGCGTCGGTATCCTCCTCACGTGAACGCCGACGCCGCACCGAAATCCTCCGCTCGTTCGGCACTCGCCGCGGCGACGATTTCCGCCGCAGCGTTCGCCGCGTTCATTCTCGGCGCACACCTGCAGCCGGACCTCGGGCCGCGATTCGGGCTTTCGGTCGCCGACTTCGCGGATTGGAATATCGCGATGTTCGCGACCGCGATCGTCGGAGGTCTCGCCATCGGTCGCATCGCCCGTCGAGCGGGACCGCGCACCGCCCTCGGCGTCGTCCTTTTCACGGCGACCGGCGGCATGCTGTCGATCGCGAGCGCGGATTCCGCGACGGCCGCATTCATCGGTCGGCTCGCCGCCGCATTCGCATTCGGGGGCACGTGGGGCACGACTCAAGCGGTGGCGTCGATCGCCCATTCCCCGAAAGACCGTGCGCGCGCCGCGGGCATCATCCAGACGGGTCCGCCGGCGGGATCGGCGTTGGCCGCGGCGGTAACGGCGTGGATCGGCCCGGCGGCATCCGCCGCGTCGGGCATCGAGTCGTTTCGCGGATCGGCACTCGGAATCGCCGCGATCTGCGTCCTCGCGTCCGCGGCCATTCTTCGTATTCCGCACACGACTCCCGCATCGACGCCCACGGCGAGCGTTGCAAGCGGCCCGGGCTTCAACCGACGCGGTCTGGTCGTCGGCGGGCTGGCTCTCGCCCTTCAGATGGCGGCGTACTGGTGTTCGTTCGCGTGGTTGCCGCAGCACTTGGCGATCGAGCGCGGATTGTCGCGCCCCGATACGGGAACGCTTCTCGTCGTCGTCGCGCTCTTCCAAATCCTCGGCGACGTGGTCGGTGGTCGGGCCGTCGCGCGTTGGGGGACCCGCGCGGTTTTCACGACGGGAAGCATCGCCGTCGCCGTGGGACTGTCGCTGACCGCGTTCGCTTGGCCCGGCCTCGCGGCGACCGTCGGTGGCGTCACCACCGCTCTCGCGGCGACGGGCTTCGGGATGGGACTCTGGGCGGCGTTCGCGCCGATGTTCGCCGAACACATCCCCGAATCGAGTCGTGCCGCGGGACTATCGACCGTCTACAACGTCGCGCGGATCGTCCAAATTCCCGCGCAGATACTTCTCGCCGCGATGTACACGCGGACGGGTTCGTTGACTTCCGCGCTCGGGTTGTCGGCCGCCTGCTGCGCGCTGTCGATCATTCCGTTCACGATCGCCGCATCGCGACACGACGGCGCGTTCGATCGGGGCGACAGGATTTGAACCTGCGACTTTCGGCTCCCAAAACCGACGCTCTAGCCAGGCTGAGCTACGCCCCGTGGTCGGCGATTGTGGTCCTTCCGAAGGCGGAAGGCAAGCGGCTCACCACGTCGTGATGTAACCCAGCGCCAATTCGGAGACGGGCATCCAGTCCTTGCCTCCGCTCGCGGTTTCTTCGACGATCGTCACACCCGCGCGATCCGAGGCCCGAAGCCGGAACCCTTGTCCCCGGCGCGCATCGAGCGCCACCCGACGATCCGAGCCCTTCTTGGACGCTTCGGAGGCGTTCATCTCGGCGACGGACCACGAACGACCGCCGTCGCTCGTGCTCCACGTCGAAACGACCTTCTTGTCGCCGGCGAGCGCGACGACGTTCAATGTGCCGTCGAAGTCGTTGAGGAAGGCGATGTCGCGGACGTCGACGGGTTCGAACTTGTCGGATGCGGGGAGTTCGAACTCTCGAAATCGGTTCCCGCCGTCTTCCGTGCGCAGGACGACCGCGCGCACGGTTTTCTTGTTCTCATTCGACGACTTGCGCACACCCCCGACCCAGGCCCGATGTCGATCGGAGACATGAACCGACGTGATGCGGACGC
>JAFMJN010000002.1 GCA_017853435.1 Planctomycetota bacterium
CCCGCGGTCCGGAATCCCCATGAACGATCTCGTTTCCGTCATTACCCGCACGAAGGACCGTCACGCGTTTCTCGCCGATGCGGTGGGGAGCGTCGCGAATTCGACGTGGCGTCCCGTCGAGCACATCATCGTGAACGACGGTGGGGCCGACGTATCGGCCGTGGTGGCTCCCTATCGGGACCGCCTCGACATCAAGGTGATCGACACGCCCGGAGTCGGTCGTTGCAAGGCTGGGAACCTCGGACTCGCCGCGGCACGCGGTACCTACGTTCAATGGCTCGACGACGACGATCTTCTGTATCCCGACCACATCCGCTCGCTCGTGATGGAAGCGCGCAGAACCGGGCACAAGATCGTGTACTCCGACGCCGACGTGATCCACCAGACGCGGCTTCCGTCCGGCGCCTATCGAGAGGTCTCGAGGACGCCCGCGCCGGTGTTCGAAGGAACGAAGATCGCGCTTTGGCGTCGCGGGGATCTGCATCTCGTCATGGTGCTTCACCACCGGGAATGCACCGACCGTCTCGGCGGTTTCGACGAGACGCTTCCCGTACTCGAAGACATGGAGATGTTCGGGCGTTTCGCTCAGGACTATCAGTTCCATAGGCTCCCCGGAATCACCGCGGGGTTCCGCGTGCGGGACGACGCGACGAACGCCGTCACGGCGATGCGCACGGAATTCGCGGAGACGCGTGCCGTGCTCTATCGCCGTTACGCGCACATCGTGATGCCGGAACTTCTGACGATGGTCGAATTCGGAGCGGTGGAACTCGCGGCGCTCAAGGCGCGTGTCGAGGCCCTCGAAGCCGTCGTCCGCGAGTATCAGGACAAGCATCGATGAGTTTTCTGCGTCGCTTCGAACCCATCTACGGAGCCGATCGGTTCGTGCGCGGACCGTTGATGGTCGTGGCGCCGCATCCCGACGACGAGACCATCGGTGTCGGGGGATTGATCGCCGCGCACCGAGACGCGAATGTCCCGGTGACCGTGATCGTGCTCACGGACGGGGCTCTCGGCATCCCGGGGACGCGGGCGGCGGAGGACTACGTGATGCTGCGCGAGCGCGAGACGCGCGCGGCCGCCGACGCTCTCGGCGGATTCGAGATGCGGTTCCTGCGATTTCCGGACGGGGGCTTGGCCGGGGCGCAGGGGGTGGACGCGGCGATCGCCGAGGCCGTTTCCGCATGTGCGCCGGCGACGATTGCGTTCCCGTCGCCTTTCGAAGTGCATCCCGATCACGGCGCGGCGGCCTGGGCGACCTTGCGCGCCGCGCGCCTTTCGGGTTACGCGGGGCGGCTGCTCGCCTACGAGATCGGGGCCATGATGCCCGCGAACGTCCTTCTCGACATCACGCCGTGGAAAGAGCGAAAGGCACGGGCCGTCGCGGCCTACGCCTCGCAGCTCGTCCACATGGACATCGTCGGAAAGGTCGAAGGTCTGAATCGTGCGCGCACCGTGAATATTTCGGACCCCGCGGTCCGCGCCGCCGAGGCTTTCGCCGATATTCCACCCGACGGCATCGACGGTTATTGCGACGCCGTGGAACGCCTTTCACGCGACCTCGATCGCTGGATGCCGCTCTAGGCGTCTTCGCTTCGGTTCGCGTGGTAGAGTTCCGCCGATGGCGTCGGAACGTCCGGCGCCGCAACAGGTTGAGGAAGATTCCGGCATGTCCGTGACCGCACCGAGTTCAGCTCCCGGGTCATCCGTGGACGCGCCCCTTCCGCGGGGATCCTCCGGCATGGGCGAGGTCCGCGATCGTCGACTCGGCGTGACCGCGGTGATGACTTCCTTCAACAAGAAGGAGTTCGTTCGTCGCAACCTCGACGCGATCTTCGCGCAGACCGTGAAGTTCGACGCCGTCGTGGTCGTGGACAACGCGTCGACCGACGGGACCATCGACATGATCGCCGCGGACTATCCCGACGTGACGCTCGTGGTGATGCCGCACTCCGGTTACGGCGCGTGTGAGACCTTCAATCTCGGTTTCTCCACCGCGCGCACCGAACTCGTCGCGATTCTCGACGACGACGTGGAACTGCCTCCCGACTGGGTGGATCGGATGACGGCGCGCCTCGCGGCGGAGCCCGTGACGACGGCCATGGTGTCGTCGCACGTGTGGGAGCCGGGTACCCCCGATTGGTACATGACCCATCCGGAAGTTCTTCGAGAGCGTTACATGGCGACGTTCCGTGGATGCGCCACGCTCGCCCGCCGCGACGTGCTCGAAAAATGCGGCTGGTACGATCCGGACTTCTTCATCTACGGCAACGAACGCGATCTTTCGGCGCGCGTGCTGAACCTCGGATGCAGGATTCTGCAGTTTCCGTCGGTCGTCGTGAAGCACGGCACGCCGTTCGGGATGAAACACGGCAAGCGCAGCCTCTACTACCACGTGCGTAATCTGTGGTGGTACCTCTTCAAGCACGTTCCGTGGGGGCAGGTGTTCGCCTTCCTCTTCGGTTTCCTGTGGCGTTCGGTGTTCGGTCGCAAGAAGGCGGCCGTGACGGACGCCGTGGGCACGATCGGCTTCTTTTCGACGGTGCGCGAGACCCCGGGTGGATGGTGGATCGTCGTGAAGGCCACCTTCGACGCCTTCATGGGGCTCCCGAAGTGTCTCCGCAAGCGCGCCCCGTGTCGCGCCCCCGATTTCAGTCTCCCGTTGGGGTAACCATGACCGACGGGCCGTCCATGCACGGTGCGCGCGACGTCACGGTCGTGGTGACCACCCACAACGCGCGGGCGACGCTTCCCGCGACCGCGGCCTGCATTCGGAATCTTCGCGGAGTCGCCAAGGTCGTCGTCGTCGACAGCGGGTCCGCGGACGGGACACCTGAACTCGCGGCTTCGCTGTTTCCGGGCGCGCGGATCGAAGCGCTCGCGTCGAACGTCGGCCCGTGCGTCACTCGCAACATCGGACTCGCCGCGGCCGAAACCGCGCGCGTGCTTTTCGTCGACGACGACATGGGGTTCGAACCCGACATCGTCGAACGACTTTCGGCCGAACTCGACGCGCATCCCGACTGCGTCGCCGCCGGGCCGACGATCGTCTTCGACGACCGACCCGATGCGATCCAGTATGCGGGTGGCAGGATGCATTTCGGCGGACTTCCGCATCTCTACAGCCTCGGGGAGAAACCCGATCCGGCCGCGAAATCGCGTCGCGTCGACGTCTTGACCGCCGGGTGCCTTCTCGTCTCGCGCACGGCGGCCCTCGATGTCGGCGGATTCGACGAGCGCTTCTTCTACCTCGCCGAAGACGTCGATTTCGCGCTTCGTCTTCGCCACCGAGGCCATCAACTTCTTCTCGTCGCGGGAGTGGTCGTTCGCAACGTCGGTGGTTCCGCCGCTCTGTCCTTGAAGGACGCCGAATATCCCGCGCGCCGTGTCGAACTGCACAGCCGCAATCGTTGGATGCTCATCGGTCGCGACTTCGATCGTTGGACCATCTTCGCGCTACTTCCCGCACTTCTCCTCTACGAGGCGGCGTGGGCGGCGTTCGCGACGATCACCGGGCATCTCGTGCCGTATCTTCGCGGCAAGGCGCGCGCGGTCGGTGCCCTGCGTGAAAAATCGGTTCTCCGCAGGCGCCGAAAAGTCGTCTCGGATCGGAAACTCATCGGGGCTCCGAAGATGACTTTTACGCGGACGGCGTTGGCGCAGGGTGGTGCGGACGCCGGTGCCGTCGCGCTCGACGGGTCGCTGCGTCTCATGTGGACGTGCCTCCGAGGACTCGTGCAGTGACGCTCCACGACGTTCACGTCGTCGTGCTGAACTGGAACGGCTACGGAGAGACGGAAGCGTGCGTCGCGGGGGTGATGGACGTCGCTCCCGACGTACGAATCCACATCGTCGACAACGGTTCGGAAGGCGACGAGGCGGGGCGACTCGCGCGTCGATTCCCGGACGCGCGGATCGAATCCGTCGGTTTCAACGCGGGATTCGCCGGGGGCGTGAACCGCGGTATCGACGCGGCCCTCGCCGAGGGCGCGCGATTCGTGTTCCTTTTGAACAACGACGCGCGGATCGATGCGGGAACGCTTCCCGCGCTCCTCGACGCCGCCCGTCGCAGGCCGGATGTCGGCGTGTTCGGTCCGAGAATTTGGCGCGATCGCGGGGCGGGAGTCTTGTGGTGTTGCGGCGTCGCCTTCGGGTTCGGTCCGAATCTCGGACGTCTGCGGGGTTTCGATCGTCGCGGCGACGGTCTGTTCCTCGAGGAAGATGCCCCGGATTCGTTGACGGGCTGCGGCCTTCTCGTGCGGCGTGAGGTCTTCGATCGGATCGGCACCCTCGACGAAGCCTATTTCGTCTATCTCGAAGATGCGGACTTTTGTCTGCGCGCGCGCGAGGCCGGTTTCGGACTGCTCTACGTTCCGGGGGCGTCGATGGAACACCCGGGTGGTTGGTCGACAGGTGGGGGATACTCGCCGGGACGCAAGTACCTCACCGCGCACGGAGCCGTCCGCTTTTTGAAGCGTCACGGCACGTGGTCTCTGTGGGCGTCGTGGGTCGTCTTCGACGTGGTGCTTTGGCCCCTGTTGTTTCTTTCCGCGGGCGTCAGGGGGCGCGGGCGGGCGGCGTGGGCCAAGGCCCGCGGGACGCTCGACGGACTTCTCGGTCGCCCTCCGAAGCCCCCCGCGTTAAAACCGCGGGCATGAGGATCCTTCAGGTCGCCCACCAGTTGCCGCCCCGTTTCACGGCGGGCACCGAGGTGTACACCCTGCGACTGGCGAAGGCGCTCACCCGGCTTGGACACGACGTCCACCTGGTTTCCGGCGACGATTCCGGTGCGACACGTCCCGGAGCCCTTCGCGAGGGGACGATCGACGGCCTCCCACACACCTTCGTCGGGGTGGACCGCATCGCTTCGACCGCCGAGGAAACGCTTTTTCCGCCGGCGACGCGGGGTGCGTTGAAGCCGCTCGTCGCCTCCTTCTCTCCCGACGTGATCCACGTGCAGCATCTGCGCCATCTCGGTCTCCACGTGTTCGACGGGGCTCCGCCCGTCCGTCGCGTCATGACGTTGCACGACCATTGGCTCGCGTGCGCGCGCGACGGGCAGCTTCTCGATGCCGCGGGGCAACCGTGTCCCGGGGCGACCCCCGAACGGTGCCGTTCCTGTCTCGAGGGCTTTCGCTTCGGACTTGGACGCGGGGAGGCCGCCGTGGCGCGCATGCTGTCGCGCCTCGGAGTCCGTCCCGGATCCCCGGCGGCGCGCGGACTACGGTCGGGGGCGCTCGCGTTGCGTCGACTTCGGTCCACCGAATCCGGCAGGCCCTACGATCTCGAGGCGCGTCGCCGTGCGGTGTCGGACCTCGCCGCCGTGACCGATCGCTTCATCGCACCCTCGCGGCACGTCGCCGACGCCCTGACGGCGTTCGGGTTGCCCCCGGGCAAGATGGTGGTGATTCCGCACGGGGTCGATGCCGACGTCGCCTTCCGTCCCGTTCCCGCGCCCGAGGGCGCTCCGCTGCGGATCGGTTACATGGGCACCGTCGCGCCGCCGAAGGGGCTCCATGTCCTCGTGGAGGCGTTTGCCCGTCTCGGTCGCGGGGTCGCGACGTTGCGCGTCCACGGACGCACGGATCTGCGCCCCGAGTACGTCGCGTCGGTGGTCGGGGGAGGACTTCCCGCCGGAGTCACCATCGAAGGGGCCTTTCGCCCCGAGGAAGCCCCGCGTCGCCTCGCCGAAATCGACGTCCTCGTCGTCCCGTCGATTTGGCCGGAGAACCATCCGCTGACCATCGCCGAGGCCCTCGCCCATAGGGTCCCGGTCGTGGCGTCCGCGCTGGGCGGGATTCCCGAAATCGTGAAAGACGGCGTCAACGGTCGATTGGTGCCTCCGGGAGATCCCGAGGCCTTGGCCGAGGTTCTCCGGCGGTTGGCCCGCGACCGCGTCGAATTGGCGCGCCTCCGAGCGGGAATCACCCCCCCGGAATCGTTCTTGAGCCATGCCGCATCGGTAGTTGTGGCGTACGATACTCGCGAGGTTTCCTGACATGTCCGACGCGAGTCTCTACGACGCATCCCGCTACACGCCCGAGCAGATCGCGGCCTACAAGGCGGACAACGAGCGTCGCGTCCGAGAGGCCGCGAGCAACGGCGACGCGTTCGTCGACGGTTTGCCCCTCAAAGTCACGCTCGAACTCACGGCGGACTGCAACCTCTATTGCCGCATGTGCGAGTTCCCGGTGCCGCGCGAACAAGGGCGTGGTCGGTACGACCTCCATATGCCCGTCGAGACCTTCCGGATGCTCGCGCCGCAAGTGTTTCCGCACGCGCGCATCGTGAACTTGACCGTGGTGGGGGAACCGTTGATGGTGCCCTATCTCGACGAGGTTCTCGAAGAGTGCGCCAAGTGGCAGACGCGCCTCGAACTCATCTCCAACGTCGTGCTGCTCGACGCTCCGATGTTGGCCAAAGTCGGTCCCCACCTCGGATGTCTGATCGTGTCCTTCGACGGCGGCACGCGCCGCACCTTCAACCGCATCCGCGTCGGCTCCGACTTCGAACAGGTTACGAGGAACATGTTGCGCTACGCGCGTTGGCGCGAATCGCTTCCGCCCGAACGTCGACCGGGGTTCCACCTCGCGGTGACCCTGATGAAGGAGAACGCGCACGAGTTGCCGACGATCATCAGGATCGCGAAGGCGCTCGGCGTCGATCTCGTTTCGGGCGCGTGGATGATCGCGTTCAACGACAAGTTGGCCAATTCGTCGCTCTTGCGCCATCGTGCGCTCGCGAATCGCGCCTTGCGTGAAGCGCGCCGTGTCGCCGATGAGCTCGGCGTCCGCACCGCGTTGCCGGTCGATTTTCCGGACGTTTCGGACGAAGAGATCGCGGCGGTGTCCTTCGTGGAACCGTCGTTGCCGGACGGCCCACTTCCGCACCTCGCCGCGGCGTTGGCCGGAGGCCCCGTCGACGAAGCCCCCGTTGCCCTCGCGGAGGGCGACGTGCTCATCCCGCTTTCGGAGGTGGGCGGTCTCGGAGTCGACGAGCCCATCAAGGTGGCGGGGGATCCGGACGATCGCCGGGCACGATCGATGGCGTTCGCCGTCGCGCCCGCCGAACCGCCGCCTCCTTCCCTCGGACCGGACGGCAAGCCGCGCAACACGTGCAAGTTCCTCTGGAACGAATTGTTCGTGAACGTCTCCGGCGACGTCGCCCCGTGTTGCATCCAAGGGCGTCCCGTCGTCGGCAACACTCACGCGACGAATCTTTCGGAGATTTGGAACAACGCGCCCATGCGCGAGATGCGCCAGAGGCTCCTCGACGGGGATCCGATTCCCTGTTGCAAGGATTGCAACTACAACACGCAGCTCGGGCAGGGGAACTATCGGGAAGACACGTACTTCATCGATCTCGATCGCCGACTATGACGGTGCGGGGAGCGAGATGCGGTAAGTGAGAGCGGGAGAAGGGGTGGGGGCGAAGGGGAAGCGGAAGATCCTGCATGTCGTACACGGCTTTCCTCCGGAATGCCGTGGCGGGACGGAATCCGTGGTCGCTCGGGTCGCCGAGGCCCAAGCCGCGCGCGGGCACGCCGTCACGGTGCTCTTCGGGACGATGCAGGTCGGAGAGGCGACGACCCTCGAACGCGTGGACGGTCCGATAGCGGGAGTGACCCACCTGCGTCTACGAAAGTCCGGGCTCTTCGTCGATCAATGGGATCGATCGGACGACTCCGAAGCGCTCGATTTGATCGCACGGTCGGAAGCCGCCGACGCCGACGTCGTGCACGTCCATCAGTGGATTCGCCTGACGCGTCATTTGGTGCGCTGGGCGCGCTCGCTCGGAAAAACCGTGTGCGTCACCCTTCACGACGCCACGGTGTCGTGTCCCATCGCGTTCCGCGTGCGCGAGGACGGACTCTGCCGCAAGGATCCTGGATCCTCGTCGTGTTTCGGTTGCGCGCCGACTCCGTTCGGGATGGACGAAACGACGTGTCGCGACGCGCTCGACGTCTTCGTCGCCGATATGCGCGCGGAAGTCGCCGCCGCGGATGCCGTCGTCGTCCCGACCCGCGCCCATGCGGCGTTTCTGGCTCCGTGGTTGCCCGCGGAAGTGCGGCCGATCGTGGTGGCGCACCCGTCGCTCGAGTCGGCGCCTCGCCGCGTGCATTCGTCGACCGTACCCGCCGACAGCCCCATCCGCGTCTTGCATTTCGGTCATCTGAACGACGTCAAGGGGGTTCCACTGCTCTACGAAGCGATGGGCCTCCTCGCGCCGTCGGTTCGTTCCGCGTTGCGCCTCGACGTTTACGGGACGGCGGCGGATCCACGGATGCGTGCGCGGCTCGACGCTCTCAAGAGCGGATTGCCGATCTACGAGCACGGACCGTATGTGCCTTCCGAACTTGACGGCGATCGTCACGACGTCGTCGTGATCCCGTCTCGAGCTTCCGAATCGTGGAGCTTCGTCCTCGACGAAGCGTTCGCGATGAGCCTGCCCGCGATCGTCCCGGCGTGCGGGGCTCTCGAGGAACGCATCGGCGCCGCCGGCTTCGTTTATCCCCCCGATTCCGTCGAGGGGCTCGCGTCGATTCTCGAAATGCTCGTGCGTGACCGTTCGCAACTCGATCGCGCGCGCGCATCGATTCCCGGCGACCGCGGTGTCGAGACCCACGTCGATGCTCTCGACGTCGTCTACGGAGACGCGCGTCCCAAGGCGCCGATCGCCGAGCCGGGGCTTTGGGCGGGACTCGAGCGACGCTCCCGCGCCGCGTTGCGACGTGCCTCGATGTCGATCGTCGAAGCACGAGGTCGCGTGGACGCGGAGATCGTCCGTTACGACGATTTGTTCGCGAATTTCAAAGCCGCGGAAGCGGGTGTCTCCGAAGCCCGTTCCGAAATCTCGCGCCTCGGTACGGTGCTCGACGGATTCAGGGAATCCGTCCGTCAGTACGCCGCGCGCTGCACGGAACTCGAAAAGTGGGTCGCGAGTCTGCGCGAAGGGACGGAAGACGGGGGGCGCTCCGTCGATCGGCTTCTCGAACTCGAACGCACGTTGAATGGCGTGGAAGCCGCACTCGCGGATCGCGAGGGGGAACTCCGGATCGCGGAACGGCGTCTCGAATTCGAGACCGCGCGGGCAACCGAGTCCTCCGTCCGCGCGGAGGCCGAATCTCGCCGTGCCGAGACCGAAGTCTTCGCCCGCCATGACGTCGAAAGGACGCTCCACGCCGCCCTCGCGTCGACGGCGGATCTCGCCCGACGTTTGGTCCGTGTGGAGGCGGATGCGAGACTCGCGTCCGATGCCCTGCGCGTGGAGCGTGCGGCGCGTCGCGACGTCGGCGAACTCGTCGGCCACCTCGAAGGGGACCTCCGAGCGCTGCGTTCGGTGATCGCGAAACAGGAACGCGAAGTCGTCGAGCGCGCCGCGGACATCGAACTTCTCACGACGTCGCAGCGCGCGTTGTCGGCGCGGCTCGAATCACTCGCTCGTGAGGCGATCGCGAAGGACGCGGATCTCGCTCGCGCTTTCCATCGCGAATCCGAATTGAAGGACGTTTTGGCGTTCTCGGAACGCCGACGGCGCGACGTTTCGGACGTTGTCGCGGCGGAGAGAGCGACGGCATCGAGTCTCCAGGCGCGCGTATCCGCCGACGCCGCACGCATCCGACACCTCGAGTCGGTCGTCCGAGAAACGAAGGCCGAGGCCGATGCGGCGCGCGCTCTGTACGACGGGCTGCGGGCCGAAACGAACCACGAACGGGAACGCGTGATTCGTTCGGAAGAGATCCTCGGCGCCGCTTTCGATGGTGAACGTCTCGATCCGGAATCGGCGTCCGCCTGGGCGCGCAAACACGCCGAAGCGGTTGCGGAACTCGACGCCCTTCGACGCGCGATCGTCGAGGACCGGGGGGCGTCCGCGGCGCTGAAGGCCCGTGTTTCGACCACGTCGCGGCGTCCGAAGGTGTTGTTCGTCGTTCACGATTTTCTGCCGTATCACGCAGCGGGTTCGGAGATCTACACCTATCAGCTCGCGAAGGCGCTGTCGAAGCACGTCGACGTCCATTTGGCCTTCTGCGAAAATCGTCCCGAACGGCCGCAGTACGAGACGCGCGAAGGAACGTTCGACGGCCTCCCGTTCACGGAAGTCGTGCATCACGATGCGTTCCCGACGTTCGGCGCCACCTACGAAGATCCGGAAATGGATCGCGTCTTCGACGGGATTCTTCGCCGCGTACGCCCCGACGTCGTGCACGTGCAGCATCTCAAGTTCTGGGGGCTCGGTGTCCTCGGTCGAGCGCGGAAGGCGGGGTGCCGCGTCTTCTATACCCTTCACGAGTACATGGCGATCTGTCCGCGAGACGGCCAGATGCGAAGGCCGGACGGCGAACGGTGCGAACTTCCCGTTCCGTCGACCTGCGCCGATTGCATCACGCACGTGGCGTTGTCGCGAAGTTCCGCGGGGCGTCTCGCAGGTTCGGTGTTGCGTCGCGCCGTCGAGGCGGCGCCCGACGCCTTGAAGGAGGTCGGTAATCGGGTCGCCCGTCGATGGGCGATTCGTGGAGCGTCGCCCGGGTCGCATTCCGAGCGCGAAGCGGCGATTCGCAACCGTCTTTCGACCACGCAGGAGGCGTTTCGCGCGGTGGACATGTTCTTCGCGCCGAGTCGGTTTCTTCGCGAACGATTCCTCGCCTCCGGCATCGTGCCGTCCGATCGGATCGTTTGGTCTCCCTACGGACAAGACGTCGAGCGGTTCCCGAAACATCCCAAAACCCCTTCGGAACGACTTCGCGTCGGCTACCTCGGCACCATTTCCTCCTACAAGGGGCTCGGCGTACTCATCGAGGCGCTCGAAGCGTTGTCCGCCTATCCCGTCGAAGGGCGCATTCACGGGGCCCTCGAAATTTTCCCCGACTACACGGCTCATTTGCGTGCGACGATCCGCAACCCGCGCATCGCTCTTCTCGGAAGGTTCGACAACCGCGACGTCGCGCGACTGCTCGCCGACATCGACGTGCTCGTCGTCCCGAGTCTGTGGTGGGAGAATGCTCCCTTGACCATCCACGAAGCCTTTCTTTCGAAGACGCCCGTGGTCACCTCGGACATCGGGGGCATGAAGGAATTGGTTCAGCATGGGGTGAACGGACTGCACTTCAAAGCGGGAGACGCTGCGGATCTCGCTTCGGTCCTTCGAAGCTTGGCGCTCGATCGCGCCTCGCTGCGGACCCTGGAGCCCGATCCGTCGATCGTGCGTGATATCCGTGAAGATGCACTTTCGATGCTCGCTCGGTACTCGGCCGCGGTGTCCGCATCGTCCGAGAGAGCCTTCGCATGAAGGTTCTCATGCTGACGATGGGATTGCCGCCCGCCTCTCGCGGTGGGACGGAAGTTCACGTCATGGGGCTCGCTCGGGCTCTGCGTCGACGCGGAGATCGGGTGGTGTTGGCCTGTCGCGAATCGGCGGAAGGACGGACGCCTTTCTCGGTCCGTCGGGAAGCGCTCGACGGTTTCGATGTGTATCGGATGGCCTACGACTTCCATGACGCGACGTCGTATCGCGCCATTCATGAACATCCTTCGATCGACGCCGCTCTCGAGGGGGTGGTGGATGCCGTCGCGCCCGACGTCGTCCATATCCATCACTTCAGTTGCCTGTCGACGTCGTTCCTCGATCGACTCCATGCGCGCCGTATCCCGACGGTCGTGACGCTGCACGATCACTGGCTCCCGTGTCCGCGGGGACAGCGAATCACCCCCGAACTCGAAATTTGTGAAACTCTCGATCGAAACCGCTGCGCCACTTGTCTCGGCGCCTTGTGGCCGCATTTCGACGTCGGGCCCAAGGTGCTCGAAGAGGCCGACACGCGTCTGTTGCGGCGTTTGAATCGTGTCGATCTCCTTATCGCACCTTCCGAGTTTCACGCGCGACGCATGATCGAATGGGGACTCGACCCCGCGTTGGTGCGCGTCGTCGTGCACGGACTCGAATCGGACGGCTACGAAGCCGTCAGGCGACGCCGGTCGGGCGTTCGCGTCGTCGGCTTTCTGGGCAGCGTCATTCCGTCGAAGGGGGTTCACGTCCTGATCGAGGCGTGGAAGCGCCTCGGGCGAACCGACATCGAACTCGTCGTTCACGGCGAAGCACCGACGTTCCACGGGCGAGACGGGTACGTCGACGGTCTCCGTGCCGCGTGCGACGGTCTTCGGGTGCGGTTCGCGGGAGCCTACGAACCGGCGGATGTCCCGCGCCTTCTGCGGGGTATCGACGTCCTCGTCGTGCCTCCCGTGTGGTGGGAGTCGTTCTGCCTCACGGCGCGCGAAGCGTTTCTTGCCGGCGTTCCGGTGGTCGCCTCCGGACACGGGGCGTTGCTCGAAGCCTTCGAGGACGGGAACGGCGGACGGTTCTTTCCCCCCGGCGATGTGGAGGCGTTGGCGGCGACACTCGCGGATCTCATCGACCACCCCGAGCGTCACGAGGCTCTCGCGGCTTCCGTTCCCGCCGTACGAAGCATCGCGGAGTGCGCCGACGAGACCTCGCGTCTTTACGCGTCCGTCGCGGCGGCGCGTCGTCATCGAGAGGCGCTCGATGGAAGCGACGCGCTTGGACTGCTCGGCCCCGACGCGACCGCGACGCCGTACTGCACGGTGTTCATTCCGACGTGGAACGGGTTGCCCGAACTATCGGGAGTCTTGGCGAAACTCGTCGTCCAGCGCACGCCGTTCCCGTTCGAGATCCTCGTGATCGATTCCGGTTCGACCGACGGAACTCTCGAACTTCTGGCCGAATATCCGTCGATTCGCGTGATCCGCATCCCGAATTCCGAGTTCAATCACGGTACGACGCGCAATCGCGGCGTCGCCGAGGCACGCGGTGAGATCGTCGCCTTGTTGACGCAGGATGCGGAGCCCGTCGACGATCGATGGCTCGCCCGTCTCGTCGGGAACTTTTCCGATCCCCGAGTCGCGGGGGTCTATTGCTCGCAGCGACCGCGTCCCGACTGCGACCCTTTCGCGCGGGATCGGTTGAAGGACTGGACCGCGGAGTCCGGGCCACCCGTCGTGCAGGGGCCGGTGACGCCCGAAGCGTTCGAAAGCATGACGCCGTGGGAGCGGTATCTGGTGTCGCGCTTCGACGACGTCGCGAGTTGCGTGAGGAAATCGGCCATGGTCGAGGTTCCTTACGCGCGTCGTCAGTTCGGAGAAGACGTCGAGTGGGGGAAACGTGCCGTCCTCGCCGGATGGAAGATCGTGAACGACCCCGGCTCCGTGGTGATTCACTCGCACACGTCTCCGGTGCTCTACGAATTCAAGCGCGTTTATCTCGACCATCAAAATCTTCACGAGCTCTTCGGTCTGCACACGTTGCCGCGCTGGACCGACGTTCCTTTGTGTGCGGTGCGTTACTTCCTTCATCTGCTCCCCGTCGTTTGGCGCGACGACCGGGACGTCGCCTTCAAACTTTGGTGGACGTTGAAATTGCCGCTGTACGCGTTCACCCAAAATCTCGCGCAATGGCTCGGCGCGAAGTCCGTCGCGTGGAAGCGCGACGGTCGGCATCGTTGGGTGGACGCCTTGCTTCGGAAATCGGTGTGAGGCCGCGCGCCCTTTTTGTCGGACACGTCCCGCCCGACGCCCGTGGCGGTGGGGTCGGCAATCACATGGGCGAAGCGGCCCGCGCGGTTTCGGATCTTTTCGAGATCTCATGGTTCACGCGCGGGTCCGATGGTTCGGGTGATGATCTCGCGGTTTCGGAGGAGACCTTGTTCGAGGGTGGTCGCGCTTTCGTGTTTGCCCATCGCGGCGTGCGGGGGACGTCGTTTCGAGAACGGACGCGATTCGAGCCCGCGGAGGCGGCGTTCGATCGCGTGCTCCGCTCCGTCCGTCCCGATGTCGTTCATATTCATCATTGGTCGTGGCTGTCGTCCGGCATGGCCGCGGCGGCCCGCGCCTTCGGGGCCCGCGTCGTCCTTACGCTGCACGACCATGTCGCGACGTGCCCGCGGGGGAGGCGCTATCGACCGGACGACGTCGTTTGCGAGACGGTCGTGCCCGAGACGTGTGCGGCGTGCGTCGTTCCGCGGTGGATCGAAGCGGTGCGGAATCCCGATTCGAAGGCGCGCGCGATCGTCCGCGCCTTGTTCGGTCGAAGCGAAGATCTTCGCCTTCTCGCGGAGCGCGAACGTCGGATCTTGGACATGTTGGCGTCGGCCGATGCGATCGTTTTTCCGTCGGAGGACGCGCGTCGACGTTGTGCCGAGCGGTTCGGATCCCTTTCCGATCGGATGCGGGTGATTCCCCCCGTTTGGAAGCGCCCCCTTTCGGCTCCGCCTCGGCGTCCCGACGGAGCGGTGTTTCGCGTCGGACTTCTCGGCGATCCCGCCTTCGCGAAGGGGATCGTTCCCGCGGCACGCGCGATCGCTGGATGCGAGCGTCCGACGTCGCTGGACGTTTGGGGAGAGCCGAGCGCGCACGTCGCGGGGGTGCTCTCCGCCGCCGCGCCGGGCCACGTTCGGTGGCGGGGTCGCTACACCCCCGATACGCTCGGCGACGTCATGGCGACGCTCGACGCGGTCGTGGTTCCGTCGCTTTGGCCCGAGACCTTCGGCATCGTCGCGCGTGAAGCGGCCGCCTACGGGCGTCCGGTGATCGTGAGCGCGATCGGGGGACTCGCCGACGCCGTGGTGCGTGGCGTGGCCGTCGGCGTCCCCCCCGGCGATGTCCATGCGCTGCGTGCGGCGATCGACGCGCTTCCTTCGGGTTCCGATCCGATCGCCGTCCCGTCCGGGGTCGATGCGGAATGGTGCGAAGGTCGCGACGGGCTTCGGGCTCTCTACGCGGACCTCGTCGTCGGTGGTAAGACGGGGGCATGATCTCCCGCTTCCTGTGCGTGCTTGCGTTGCTCGTCGCCGCGACGTCCGGGCAGGGAAGGGTCATCCTGATCGGGGTCGACGGTCTCGATCCCGAATTCACGACGCGCTGGACCGACGACGGCACGCTTCCCGAACTCGCCGCGCTCCGGCGCAATGGAGGACTCGCGCCGCTTCTTCCCACCAATCCCGCTCAGTCGCCGGTTTCGTGGGCGTCGCTCATCACGGGCCGCAATCCCGGTGAAACGGGCATCTTCGACTTTCTCGCGCGTCGCGCCAAGAACGGGGAGATCACGGCGGAACTCGCCTTGGTCGATCGCGTACGACTTCCGCTGAGGGCGTGGGTCGTCGGCGTGCTGATGGTGGTCATTCTCGCGTTGTCCGGGTTCGTGGCGTACCGCAGGCTTCGAGCGGGAGCCGTCCTTCGAAGGGCGCCCTTCGTCGGCACGTTGCTCGGGGCCGCGTGTTTCGTCGGGGCGCTCGGAGCGTGGTTGCCCGCGTGGGTCGAGGTGCCCCGGAACGCGCGCGGCGGCGAGACACTGTTCGAGCGTCTCGACCGTGCGGGCATCGGAACGGTCAACGTGTTCGCTCCGATGTCGTTCCCCGCGCCCGATCTCAAGAACGGCTGCGTGCTCTGCGGACTCGGCGTCCCGGACGTGATGGGAACTCCGGGCACGGCGGTGGTCTACCGCGAAGAGCCGATCGCGGGGGGCGTGAGGATCACTCCGACGGGATGTCGGGAAGTGCAGATGACGGAGGTCGGCGGCGTTCTCGCCGGACCGAAGGTCGAAGGACCGCGTCGCCCCGACGGATCGCGGCCGCAAGTCCCTCTGAAAGTGATTCCCGCGCGTGGACGCAACGCGCTGATCTTCGAACTCGACTCCGGACTGTCGATCGAAGTGGCGAAGGGCGGCTGGACTCCGTGGATGGATGTCCCGATTCCTCTCGGGCCGCTCGGAGTGTTGTCGTCGTTGGCGCGCTTCCGTGTCCTTGAGGCGGGCGCCCGCACGATCATCTATCAGGAACCGTCGTGCTTCGATCCTCGGCGACCGTCTCCGGTCGCGCCCATCGTTTCGCCGAAGTCGTTCGGATCCGAGTTGGCGACCGACGGCCGTCCGTTCGGCACTCTCGGTTGGGCGTGTGCGACGAATCCGCTCCAGGACGAGATCATCGACGAGGAGACCTTCCTCACGCAGACGCTCGATATCGATCGGGAGCGCGAGGAACTCGTGATGCGAGCCTTGGGTCGCAGCGGTTGGAAGATGTTTTTCTGCGTGTTGTCGACGCCGGATCGCGTCCAGCACCTTTTCATGCGCGATCACGACCCCGCGCATCCTCGTCACGATCCGACGGCGATCGCTCGACGCGGAGATCCGATCAAGGAGTCGTATCGCCGTATCGACGCCCTCGTCGGTCGCATCCGTCGCGAAGTCGCTTCGCGCGACGACTTGATCGTCGTTTTCTCCGATCACGGCATCGCCCCGTTCCGCCATCAAGTCAATCTCAATCGTTGGCTCGCCGAAGAGGGTTATCTCGTCGGATCCGAAGCGGGTTCCGAACGCACCATCGAAACGTCGATCGGCGGCTCCGCGTTGTTCCCCGGAATCGACTGGACGCGCACGCGTGCGTATTCGATGGGGCTCGGGAAGATCTGGCTCAATCTGCAAGGTCGCGAGCCTCGCGGCTCGGTCGATCCCGCGAAGCGTCGCGCCTTGCTCGAAGAAATTCGCACGAAGCTCCTCGCACTCGAGCATGACGGAAAGCGGATCGTGCGGTCGGTCGGCGTCCGCGAAGACCTCTATTCCGGAGATCGCGTCGAGGAGTCCGCGGATCTCGTCGTCGGATTCGAGCGCGGCTATCGGATTTCGTGGCAGGCGACGCTCGGCTCGCTCGACGAGCCCGTGATCATTCCCAATCGTCGACTTTGGTCGGGTGACCATTGCTCGGTGGACCCCGCTTTGGTGCCGGGAGTCTTCGTCGCATCGCGTCCTTTCGCCGAAAACGAGGTCGGCGTCCTCGATCTCTTCCCGACGGTCGAAGCATGGTTCCGACTTCCCCGTACGATCGGGCTCTCGGGGCGGGTGCTCGCGTGGAAGTGACGTCGCGCGCCGAACCCTTGCGCCGGGTCGTCCACGTCGCGGTGGGCCTTCCCGCGTTCTTCCTCGATCGAAGCACGGTCACGTTCTTCATCGGCGCCTGCGTCGCGGGGGCCGTGTTCAACGCCGTGGTGCTTCGCCTCGTGCCGATCTTCCGCGAGGTCCGTGACGTGCCGCGCGGGTCGGCCGGAACCGTGCTCTATCCCGCGACACTCGCGGTGCTGCTCGTTCTCTTTCGCGACCGTCCGGAACTCGTGAAGGTCGGATGGATCATGTTGGCCTTCGGTGACGGCTTGGTTCCGTTGTTCGCGAGGCTCGGGGGTCCACGTTGGCCGACGGTTGAAGGTAAGCGTGTGATCCCTTCCGTTTTCGCCGCCGCGTGTGCCGCCCTCGTCGCATGGCCCGCGACGGATTGGAAACTTGCCTTCGCGGGTGCCGCCGCGGCCGTCTTCGCCGACGCGATCCCGCGGGTGGACGACAACATCGCGTGGCCCGTTCTCGGCGTCCTCGGTGCGTGGGGGGGCTACGCCGCGTGAGCGACCCTTTTTTTCACGAACCCCTTCGTGCGGCACTCGTCGGGGCGGCGCTCGTCGTCCCGGTGGCCGTCGCGCGTGCCGCGACGGTCGGTGGGTGTGCGGCCGGGGCCGTCGCCGCCGCGTGGCTCGCGTGGGCGGGGGGGCGTCCCGCGCTCGTCGCTTTCGCCGCCTTGGTGGTGGTCGGCACGTGGACGTCCCGACTCGGTCGCGAGCGCAAGCGTCGTGAGGGCGTCGCGCAGTCCGACGGGGGGCGTCGTGCGGCCCGCCATGTCCTCGCGAACGCCGGACCCGCGCTCCTCGCCGTCGCGCTCGGCGAAGGAGGCTACGTCGAACGGGACGTCGCGATCGCCGCGGCGTGCGGTGCCTTCGCGGGCAACCTCGCGGACACGGCTTCGGGCGAATTGGGAATGCTGTTCCCGCGGCCGCCGCGACTTCTGCTTTTCGGCCCGATCGTGCGTCGGGGAACGAACGGCGGCATGACGTGGCCCGGATTGTGGTGTGGGGTTGTTTCGGGAAGCCTCGTCGCGGCGTTGAACGCCGACGTGGTTTCCGTGATTCCGATATGCGTCGCCGCCCTCGTCGGCACGTTGACCGACAGCCTTCTCGGAGCGTGTATCGAAGGCAAGTTCGGAATCGGCAACGAAACGGTGAATTTCACGTCCGGGGCCGTCGCCGCTTTCTGCGCCGGAGCCTGCGTATGAAAGCGCGATTCGCCTGTTGGTGGGAGGCGACGCGACCGTTCACGCTGGCGCCTCCCGCGATCGGGATGGTGTCGGGTGGTCTGAGCGCGCTCGGTGCGAATCCGTCGCTCTCCGCCGACGGACGATTTTGGACCTCCGTCGGCATCGGAGCATTGATGGCCGCCGCGCTCAACGCGGCGAGCAACGTCCTGAATCAGATCCACGATCTCGCGCTCGATCGCGTCAACAAACCGGAACGGCCGATTCCTTCGGGACGACTGTCCGTCGGCGAGGCCTACGGACTGGCCGTCGCGTGTTACGCGATCGCTCTCGTCCTCGCGTTCATTCCGCGGCCTTCGGGATTCCCGGAGACCGGCGTCATCGCGTTGGTCACGACGGTGCTCACGTGGGTCTATTCCGCTCCGCCCGTGCGCGCACGCAATTCGTGGTGGCTCGGACCTCTCGTCATCGCCGTTCCACGCGGCTTGCTTCTCAAGGTCGCCGGATGGAGTTGTATCGCGCCCGTCGGGTCGGATCGCGAGCCTTGGATTTTGGGCGCGGTGTTTTTCGTCTACGTCATCGGTGCCGCGCCCGTGAAGGATTTCGCCGATCTCGAAGGGGATCGACGCGGGGGGGCGTCGTCGCTTCCCATTCGGTTCGGACCGAAGCGTGCCGCCGACATCGTCGCGGCGTTCCTCCTCCTCCCCGGTTTGCTTCTCGCGGTGTTGCCCCGCATCGTCGTCGACGGACGTCCGCTGCTCGGCGTCTCGGCGACGGGATCGGCGATCGCGGGCCTGGTCATCTTCCTCCACGGAGCGCGGGTCGGAGCGATGATGCGTCGCGATCCCGACGCGCTCGTGGCCGGAGGGGGCACCGATGCATGGCGCCACATGTATCTCTTGATGATGGAACTGCAGATCGCCGCCGCGGGTCTGTACTTCCTGCATCACCTCTGAGCCGTCACCCGTCGGAACGGTGCGCAGACGGCGGTTCTCCCGTCCGTTGCGACGATCGTCCAAACGAGGGCTCCGTCATGCGGCAGAAGATCTCCGGATTCCCAACGGAATTCCCGTTCTCCCGACGGATCGCGCCACGAAGGGCGCCACGCGATGCGATAGGTCCCGTCCTTCTCGCGTCGTCGTTGGACGACGTCGTTCCCGAGGCGACGTTCGACGATGCGATGGCGTCCGCGGGCGTCGGTCGCGACGCCGACGAAGGCGAGAGTCGCTTCCGCGAAAGCGGCTCCGAGGCGGGCTTCGAAAGTCGGTTCGTCGTCCGGGACGCGGAGCGCCAAGGCCGATGCGGGTGGATTTACGAGGGCGACGTCCTCGCCGACGCGCAGCGTCGTTCGCACGCGGGCTTCGATCGGTCCCGACGGCGACCCGTCCGAGGACATGCCGCCATAGGTGACGAGGGTGGCGACTCGGGCGTCGCACAGTTTTCGCGGATCGTCCGTCGCGCGCATCGGAAACGCGTTGACGAGCGCCGCGACGTCGCGTTCGACGCCGTCCCGTTCGGGAACCACGAGCAGAAGTGCTTCGGGAACGCGGGTGACGGCTTCGGAGAGGGTCCCCACGTCGCGGGCGCGCGCATCGCGGCGCGGGGCCGCCTCGCGGGTCCGCGACAGCGTGTGCGGAATCCAAAGCACCGCGAGCAGGGCGGCGGCGACCAATGGAAGTCGGCGGAACCGAGAATGCGTGAGAGCGGCACCGACGACGGCGACCGCGACGGCGGTGCCGACGGCGACGAGACCTCCGAGTGCGGATGGGGTTCCGTCCGCGAGCGGCGTCGCCGCGTATCGGACGTGGGTCGCCGCGGCGAAACTCGAAGGATGGACGGCGATGACCGTGACGACGGACACGGTGGTCGTCGCGGATCGGGTGAGCACCGCGACGGGGAGGGCGATCGCCATTATGAGGCAGGCCACCCCCACGATCCCGACGAGGTGGAGGGCCGTCGGGGGGGTGTTCGGGCCGACGACCAGCCCCAAGGCCGCTGCGGAGGCGAGTTCCTCCGGGAGGGCGGGCAGGCTCCGGGCGGCGAGGGCGTAGCCGAGCGCCGCGAGGCACGTCGCGGCGAATGCCGCGAGGACGGGAACCTTGGGGGAGCGCGGAGCCGACATCCCCGTAACTATCGGCCACGCCCGCCGCCGTGGGAAAACCGGTCTCCGGAGGGGGCTTTCGGCGACGCCCGTCCGATCCCCTGCGGGAAAGCGTGCCGGTTCGTACCATGAGTCGACGCGGAGGCGCCCCAAAACACCCATGTTCTTCGATCCCCTCTACCTGTTGCTCGTCGGTCCCGCGATGCTGTTCTCGCTGCTCGCGAGTTTCTGGGTCAAGTCGTCCTTCAACCGTTGGAGGGACGTCGGTACCCGCGCCGGTTTGACGGGCGCACGCGTCGCGCAACTGATTCTCGCCCGCAACGGGATTCACGACGTCACGGTCGAGCCCTCCGAAGGATTCCTTTCGGATCACTACGACCCGACGGCGAAAGCACTGCGCCTCTCGCCGGATGTCTACAACGGGCGATCGATCGCCTCTCTCGGAGTCGCCGCGCACGAGGTCGGCCACGCGATCCAACACGCTCAGGGCTACAGCCCGTTGAAGTTCCGCTCGGCGTTGGTGCCCCTCGCTCAGTTCGGTTCGAACTTGAGTTGGATCTTCCTCATGGTGGGCATGCTGCTCGGTGCGGCGTCACCGCTCGGTCGCGGCGTGCTTCTCCTCGGCATCGGGCTGTTCAGCTTCGCCGTCTTGTTCTCGCTGATCACGCTGCCCGTCGAATTCGACGCGAGCCGCCGGGCGTTGGTGACGCTCGAGGAAGGCGCGTATCTTGACGCGGAGGAACTCGGCGGAGCCCGCAAGGTGCTTCGCGCGGCGGCGGCGACCTACGTCGCGGCGGCGGTCGCGGCCTTGGCCCAGCTCCTCTACTTCCTGTTGCGATCCGGATTGCTCGGAGGCGGGCGGCGGGAAGAGTAGCCCCGACCGCCTCCTTCGGAGTAACGCGTGGCGCGACGTCCCTTCGGTCTGATCGTTTGTGACGGATTCGGGTGTCGCGCAGAGCGCGAGGCCAACGCGGTCGCGCTCGCCCACACGCCCGTCTTCGACCGCCTGCGTCGCGTCTATCCGCAGACGCGGATTCTCTCTCACGGCGAGTCGGTCGGCCTCCTGCCCGGCCTCATGGGCAACTCCGAAGTCGGCCACATGAACATCGGTGCGGGGCGAATCGTCGTGCAGTCGATCGACCGCATCAACAACGCGATCGGCGACGGTTCCCTCGCCGCGCATCCCGAGTTGGTCGCGCTCATCGACCGCACGCGCGAAACGGGGAAGCGCCTGCATCTTCTCGCGCTTCTGTCCGACGGCGGCGTCCACAGCCACGAAGACCACGTGCACGCCGCGATTCGCATCGCCGCGGCCCGGGGACTTTCGGGGGATCGCGTCGTCGTTCATGCGTTCACGGACGGGCGGGATACCGCGCCCCGTTGCGCGTCGTCGTATTTCGAGCGTCTCGATCGCGTTTTCGCCGAAACCCGTACCGGCGTTCTCGGAACGGTGATCGGGCGTTACTGGGCGATGGATCGCGACAATCGATGGGACCGCGTGAAGCGCGCCTACGACGCGATGGTGCGCGGAGTCGGATACAAAGCGGCGAGTGGCGTGGGAGCCGTGGCCTCCGCGTACGCGCGGGACGAAGGCGACGAATTCATCGCGCCGACGTTGATCCAAGGCGGATTCACGCTCGCGCGCGGCGACGGGATTTTCTTCGTCAACTTCCGTCCCGACCGTGCGCGCCAGTTGTCCATCGCGTTGCATGGTCTCGGCGGATTCGCCGAGTGGCCGATCGAAGCGCTCGAACTCTCTCAGGTTACGATGACAGAGTATCGCGCGGATTTCCCGTTCCCGGTGCTTTTCAAACCGATCTCGCTGCGTGAGGTCTACGGCGAAATGATGGAGTCGGCGGGCATGCGTCAGTTGCGCATCGCCGAGACCGAGAAGTACGCCCACGTCACGTTCTTCTTGAACGGAGGTCGCGAAGAGGCGTTCCGCGGTGAGGAGCGTATTCTCGTTCCGTCTCCCAAAGTGGCGACCTACGATCTCGCTCCGGAAATGAGCGCCGCCGAGGTGACTGCCAAGACGGTGGACGCGATTCGGTCCGGTCGTCTCGACACGTTCGTCGTGAATTTCGCGAACCCCGACATGGTGGGTCACACCGGAGTGCTTCCCGCCGCAATTCGCGCGGTCGAGGTCGTGGACGCGGGTATCGGAGCGATCGTCGACGCCGTCCTCGAGCGCGGCGGCTCGCTGGTGGTCACCGCCGACCACGGCAACTGCGAGATGATGGTCGACCCCGTCACGGGGCAGCCGCATACGTCGCACACGACCAATCCGGTGCCCTTCCATCTCGTTTCCGACGCTCACCGGGGGCGGATCCTGCGTCCCGACGGGCGCCTTTGCGACGTCATCCCGACCTTGTTGGCGACCGCAGGGCTCGCTCCGAGCCCGCTCATGACCGGTCGGAGCCTTCTCGACGTCTGAATTTTCGGAATCCCCCCGAAAGAGGAAGGGACGGAGGCCGTAAGACATGGCGGATCGCATGGGACAGTCCCCCCAAACGGAAGCGGCCTTGATCTCCCGCGCCCGCGCGAAAGATCAGGAGGCCTTCGGCGCTCTCGTAGGCCGCTACGAGGTGACGCTGCTGCATGTTCTTATGCCCATCGTCGGGGAACGCGAGCGGGCTCGGGATCTCGTTCAGGAGAGCATCCTCAAAGCCTGGGAGAACCTCCACACGTACGTGGACACCCATCGATTCTCCACATGGTTCTTCCGCATCGGCGTGAACCTCGCGATCAGCCACAAGCGCCGCGCCAAGGTGGAACATCGGATCTTCGAGGAACATGCGTCGGATCCGGGAGCCGGGACCGACCCGGGTCCGTCGGCGCTCGAAGCGCTCGCTCGCGATGAAGAGGCGCGGGCGGTGCGTCTCGCCGTCGGAAGGTTGCCCGAACGATATGCCAACGTCGTGCGTATGAGATACGTCGAAGGGCTGTCGTGCGCCGAGATCGCGGATCGGCTCGACACCACTCCGAACACCGTTTCGCTCGTGCTGTTCCGTGCCAAACAGCGTTTGCGCGAGGAGCTTTCGTCGCCATGACTTCCCATCTTTGCACCCGCATGCGGGTTCAAGCCGAGTTCTACTTCGACGGCGTGTTGTCGCCGCAGGAGGAAGCGGCTTTCAACGACCATCTCGCCGCGTGCACCGCGTGTGCCGCCGCGGTGGGGGAAGACTTGGCGTTGATGGACAAGTTGTCGACGTTGCCGACGGTCGCCTTCGAGCGACGGCCCGCGACGGGACGTCCGCGCATCGCCGCCGTCGCGGCGGCCGCTGCATTGTTCATCGCGGGCGGAGCGTTTTGGGCCGGACGCGCGACGTCGCCGTCGTCGTCCGTCGTTCCTTCGACCGTCGTCGCGGGAGGACCGGAATCGAAGGATCGATTCGACGACGACATCGTTCCTCTCGCGCTCGAAGTCCCAGGCGCCGAATTGGCGTTTGCCGCGCCGTCCGCGGCCGAAGCCGTTTTGGTCGAGGCCGAACGCGATCTCATCAACGTCGAACGCAGCGAACTGCGACGACGCCTCGGCGCCCTCGACATGAAGGCGGGTGCCATCGAAGTCGAACTGTCGGCGCGCGCCTTGGAACCGGAAGCGAAACTTTCCGGTGCCGCTTTGGTCGCGAGTCTGCGGGACTCGTATGCGATCTCCGGGTCCTCCGATGCGCGTTCGGCGGGGCGCAAGGCGTTCTTCGCCTCGCGGTTTCTCCGTGAAAACGCCGACGACGCCGTCGAACCGCTGAAGACGTGGTTGCGCGAGGCGAAGACTCCGGAAGAGCGTCGCTACGTCGTCCGTATCGTCGCCCGCGCCGCGGCGCCGGCCTTCGTCGCCATGCTGGTCGAAGAAGCGACCCGCGGGACTTCGCGGGAACTCGCGATGGACGGACTCGCCAAACTTCAGGATCCGCGTTGTCTCGACGTGGCGCGTCGACTCGCGTCGGATCCGAAGTCGACGGAAGTCCTCAAGGCGCGTGCGGCGGCCGCTCTGCACCGGCTCGGCGACGCCGAAGGAACCCGTCTGCTCAAAGCCGCGATCGCTTCGAAGTCGCTCGACGCCGAACAACGGCGTCGCCTTTTCTTCGATCTCGCCGCTCGACCGAGCCGCGACGTCCTCGATTTCGTCGAGCACGCTCCCGAAACCGCGTCGTTGCCTTGGAACGACCGCGTCGCGTTGGCCGAAATGCTCGCGAACGTTTCGGGCCCCGATGCCTTGCGCCCGGCGAAGGCGTTGTTCCGGCACGACGGCGAACGCGGCGAACGTGCGGTGAACCGCGCGTTCCACCAGTTCGACTGACCCTCACAGAAGATCGAGCAGGTAGTCGATCGCTTCGATGCGGATGCCGGCATCGGCGTCGATCACCGCGCGTTCGTCGAGAAGGATCGGCGGTTTCGCGACCAAGAGACCGAGGGCGGCGACGAGCGCGGCATTCGTCTCTTCCTTGCCCTTCGAGGCGTCGACCGCGGCGATCAAGGGTTCGACCTGACGTCGATCGCCGAGCCGACCGACGGCGGTGGCCGTCGCCGATCGAATTTCCGGGACGCTGGTCTTGGCGAGGAGTGCGGTCAGGGCGGTGCCCGAATCCGCGGCGCCGCCGATGCCGACCGTGAGGGCCGCGGTGGCGACCACGTCCGGATCCCTCGATTCCGCCAGGAACTTCGCCGCCGTCGCGAGTCCTTCGGGATGCCGGGTCAACGCGACCCAATTCAGCAGGTGACAGGTGAGGAAGGGGTTGCCCTTCTTCTCCAGTTTCTCTTTGATCATCGGCCAAGCGTCGCGATCTCCCGCGATACCGAGCCCGACCGCCGCGGCACCACGGACGATTTCATCCCGTGCTTCGGTGAACGCGGCCCGAAGGATCGCGTGCGACCCGGCGCGCTTGGAGAGGCCGAGGGCGATCAGGGCGAACGCCCGGTGCTGACGGTCCTGTTCCTTCGACTCCTTCAAGAGGGCGGCCCATGCGGCATCGGCTCCAGGACCGGTGCGAGCCGCCAAACGGCCGAGAGCGATGGTCATCGCGTGGCGCGGTTCGGCGGTCGGTTCCCGACCCGCCGCCGCGACGAGGAGCGTCGCGTTGGCTACGTCGTCGCCCGGTGTCGTACGTCCCAACACCGTCGCCGCGGCTCCGCGGACACCAGCGACCGGATCCTTCAAGAATCCGGCGGCGTATCCGCGCGTGGACGCGTCTCGGACTTTGGCGAGACCGAGGAAGGCGTGGACGCGGAGAATCTCGTCGCTCGCGGGAACCACCGCGTGGGCCCCCCGAATGGCTTCGGAAACGAGCGGTGCACGGGTCTCGTCGCCCAAGTCCCCACGACTCCAAAGGCCCGCGGCCAAGATTCGACAGGCGTCGGCATGCCCCGCGCGCGCCGCCGCTCCGCGATCGCGCGCGAGTTCGTCGCTCAAGCCGTCGACGAGGACCGCCTTCGCCGCCTCGCCACCGGAGAGCCCGAGGGCGAGAAGCGCCAATCCGCGTTCCTTCGCGGTTCGGCCTTCGGCGCCGAGGGCTTTGACGAGCGCCGCGTCGGCGTCGGGATGGCGGCAATAGCCGAGCCCCGTGAGGGCCGCTTCGACGACTTTGCGATCGCGGTCCTCCAACCGGGCCACGAGCAACGGAATGTCCTTCGGATCCGCGTTCCGACCGAGCGCGACGCACGCCGCGGCTCGGACGTCGGAGCCCCGATCCTCGAGGGCGGCGCGAAGGACGGGAAGAACGCGCGCCCGCGTTTCGGCGGGGGTCGGAACCCGCATCCCCGAGGCGTTCGTCGAGCCCGGTTCCGCGTCTTCCGCCAAACCGCGCGGCGGGAGGAGGTCTTCGCGGTTGTAGGCCCACCACGATTCCCAACGCGTCGCGTCGATCTTCGCCGCGACGGTCACGCCCTGTCCCGCCGGACGATTCGGGCGGCCACGAGCGGCGCCGGGCGGCAACGGTGCGGGACGCAATCCCGGGCCGAGATATTGGCCCCCTTGGGCTTCGAGGCACGGCGTCAACGTCACCGCGGCGAGGAACAACACGTGGACGGGCTTCATCGCTTCCTCCGGGCGGAATCGCTCGGCGCTCTCATCGAACGCCTTCCGTATCCGCTCTACGGTTCCGTGATGCAAACGCCGGGCCGAAAGCGGTCGACCGAAGCGATGCGGTGCGCGACCGCCGTGCGGACGATGCGAGAGGGGGGACTTGAACCCCCACGGGTCACCCCACCAGATCCTAAGTCTGGCGCGTCTGCCAATTTCGCCACTCTCGCGAACGTTTCACTTCCGCAACGTGCCGAGCCAAGCTTTGCGGAGCCGCTTGGCCGTCGCGCCCGCCTTCGAATTCACCGAGTACGTCACCGGCGGAGCCGGATGCGCCCGCGGCGCGAAGGTGAGCGTGACGAGTCGATCCGATCGGAAGACCGTCACCGAGATCTTAGCACCCGGCTTCTTGCCCGCGATCACGCCGGAGGGATCGCCGACGATGCGGCGTCCGTCGATCGCGACCCATTCGTCGCGTGGGGAAAGCCCCGCTTCGCGGGCGGGGCCCCCCGCAAGGGCTTCGTCCACGATCCATCTTCCCGCTTCCAAGCGGTTGACGACGCCCGCCCAAGCGCCGACCGGCTTGGCGTGTTCCGCGACGACGCCGAAGGGGGCGAGGAGCGCGTCGAGGGGCGGAAGCGCACCGCCGCTGACGTAACGGGTGTGCCACTTCATCGCGCGAGGTCCCAAGATTTCGACCGCGCAGGAAAGCCACGCGGATTCGTGGAACGGCTCGCCGGCTTCGCGTCGAAGCCATAGGGCGCGCATCAGAGCGTCGACGCTCCCCGTCCCCGAAGCGCGGGCTTCGAGATCGAGAGCGGCGGCGCACAAAGCGCCTTGTGCGTAATAGGAGACCGACGCCGAGCGCCACTCGTCGTTCTTCTTGTAGAACTTGATCCAGGCGTCGATGGATGCGTCATGGAGCGATTGTGCCGAGGCGCC
The DNA here is from genome assembly GCA_017853435.1 of Planctomycetota bacterium. Classification (GTDB taxonomy): domain Bacteria; phylum Planctomycetota; family CAIWVZ01; genus CAIWVZ01. Next base: position 27,193 of record JAFMJN010000002.1, read on the forward strand.
CGGCATCGCCGACAACGTGTTGCGGAGATCGGCGAGGATGGAGAGATACGCGGTTTCGGAGATGACTCCGGAACGGACGAGGAGAAGGTCGTCGTAGTACGACGTGAACCCTTCGTGGAACCAGAGCATCGACGTGGACGCTTCGCGCGTGAGATCGGGCGCGTCGATCGTTGCATCGGTCAGACGCTTGACGTTCCACGCGTGGAAGTGTTCGTGGGCGACGAGACCCGCGAAGGCCGCGCGGCGCTCGGGCGTGACGGTCGCATCCGTCGGGATCTGCAGCGCGCATCCGTCGCGATGCTCGAGCCCTCCCATGCCCTCCTGAGGCGGTGCGGTGTAGCCGAGGAAGGTGTACTGCGCGTAGGGAAGTCCGCCGAACAACGTCGAGGCTTCCGCGACGGCTTTCGCGGCATCCTCGGCGACCGCATCGAGATCGACGCGATCGGCGTCGGGGCCGCCGACGACGAATCGGTGGGGCTTGCCGCCCGCGCGGAACGCCTTCGTCCGTAGGCTTCCGGCGAGGAACGCGCCGTCCACCAAGGTTTCGTAGGTCGCCGCGACGAACGCGGAACGACCGACGGCCTCCGCTCCTTCGGAGCCGACGACGCCTTCGACCGTCCAACCCTTCGGAAGTCGGAACTCGACGCGATGGGGACGATTCAGGCGCCGATGAAGATCCCCGAAGGAGGCGACTTCGTCCAGAAACAACGCGGCGGGAGCGATGAACGCGTGCGTGTCCGAAAGCCAATTCGTGCGGACGGAACGTTCGTAGGCGAAGGCTTCGTAGGTGATGCGGATGACGCCGTTCTTCGGAACGCGGACGCGCCAACGATCCTTGCCGATTTTCTCGGCGTCCGAATTCGCGAAGTCGACCGAAGTCAACTGACGGGCGTAGTCGCGGATCATGTACGAGCCGGGAGTCCACGACGGAAGTCCGATCTCCGCGCTTCCGTCGGGCAGCGGACAGAGGATCGGAAGATCCACGCTCACGCGGATCCGATGCCCCGTCGTATCGGTGAGATCGACGCGGTGGACGACGACGTTCGAGGTCTTCATGGGAGATATTCCGTCTTGCCCCCGACGAGGCGAGCGCGTCCTTCGACGAGCAGGCGGACCGCTTCGGGAAGCGCGGACATTTCTTCGGCGAAGACCCGTGCCGCGAGTGTCGTCGCATCGTCGTGGGGGAGGACGGGGCATGCGCGCTGAACGATCACGGGACCCGCGTCGTAGTCGCGCGTGACGAAGTGCACGGTGCATCCCGAGACGCGCATGCCCGAGGCGATCACGGCTTCGTGGACGTGGCGTCCGAAGAAGCCCTTTCCGCCGAACAAGGGGAGCAGGGAAGGGTGGATGTTCACCGCACGCCCGACCCAAGCGTCGGGGATGTCCCACTTGCGCAGCCAACCCGCCAGCACGGCCCAATCGGCACCGGAGGCGTCGAGAGCGGGGGTCGGGCCTTCGGGGCCGACGACGTCGACGGGGACTCCGAACGCCTTCGCATGCGCGACGGCGCCGATGTCCGGTTTCGACGCGAGGACGCGGACGATCTCGATCGGCAACTCTCCGGCGGCGGACCTTTCGAGAAGGTTGCGGAGGTGGCGACCACCACCGGAGACGAGCACCGCGACTTTCGCCCGAGCCGTCACGCGCGCGTCACCTTGACGACGAGGCGGCGCCCATCGACGTCGAGGACCGTCCCGTCGAGCGCGGGCACCACGTCGAGGGAGAGACCGAGCGCTTCGCCGAGAAGAAGCCCGCGGAAAGCCGTCGCGGCTTCGACGACGTCGGCGTCTCCGTCGATCTCGAGACGGATGCGATCGGCGACGTCGAGAGCCGCGTCCTTCCGGCAGCCTTGCACGCGATTCAGCACTTCGCGGGCGAGTCCTTCGCGCTGAAGATCCGGGGTGACGGTCGTGTCGAGCGCGACCATCCATCCTCGTTCGGCGGACGCGACGAACGCTCCGCGACCGCGACATTCGACGAGAACATCCTTCGGCTCGATCGTGAAGGACGTGCCGTCGACGAGGAGTTCGCCCGAGCGTCCGTCCAGCAACGCGTCGAGGAGTTCCTTCGGCGGCGCCGCGAGTGCGGATTTGGCGGCACCGAGCTTCTTGCCGAGGCGCGGGCCGAGAGAGGGCAGATTGGGCTTCAACGTGAAATCCGCGACGTCCGTGCGTGCGTCCGCGACTTCGAGCACCTTCACGTTGAGCTCTTCTTTGATCGCCTCGACGACGTCACGGTCGGCGAGAGCCGCCTTCGCGGCGGCCGTCGGACCCGCCGCGACGATGCGGGCGAGGGGTTGACGGACGCGAAGGTTCGACGTGGTGCGGACCGATCGCCCGAGCGCCACGATTTCGAGCGCCGCATCCATTCGGGAAAGCAGCGCGTCGTCGATCAAGCTCGAATCGACGTCGGGAAGATCCGACAGGAATACCGAAGCATCGGCGTCGTCGGGATGAAGGGCGCGCCACAACTCGTCGGCCGAGAACGGCGCGACCGGGCCCATCATGAGCGCGGTCAGGCGTAGTGCTTCGTGGAGCGTGGAGAAGGCGGATTTCTTGTCGTCGGCGTCGGTCGACTTCCAGAAGCGCGCCCGATTGCGGCGGATGTACCAGTTCGAGATCTTGTCCACGAGTTCGCCGAGCGCGCGCACGGCCCGCTGCGGGTCGTACGCTTCCATCGACGCGCGGTAGTCCCGCAACGTCGCGTGGGCCGTGGCCAAGAGCCATCGGTCGAGGGTGGGGCGGCGTTCCGGCGACGGGGCGCCGTCGGACGGCTTCCATCCGTCGAGATTCGCATACATCGCGAAGAAGGCGTACGACGGCCAAAGCGTTCCGAAAACTTTGCGCCCCGTCTCGGCCACACCGTCCGGGTCGAACGACTTGGCGACGTGCGGCGGCGTCGTGGCGAGCAGATACCAACGGAGCGGGTCGGCCCCGTGCGCGTCGAGGATCGTCCACGGATCGATCGTGTTGCCGAGCGACTTGGACATCTTCTTGCCGTGCTTGTCGTTGATGTGTCCGTTGACGAGCACGTGCTTGTACGGAGCTTGGTCGAACAACAGCGTCGAAATCGCGAGAAGGCTGTAGAACCAACCGCGCGTTTGATCGATGCCTTCGCAGATGAAGTCCGCCGGGAAGGTCGATTCGAAGGTTTCGGAGCCGGGTCGCGGCCAACCGCGTTGCGCGAACGGCATCGCTCCGGAATCGAACCAGCAGTCGAGGACTTCCGGAACGCGTCGCCACACGCCCGGTTCTCCCGGCTTCGTCCAGGTGACGTGGTCGATCCACGGTTTGTGCACGCGGAGATGGAGCGGCATCGACGGATCCTTCGCGCGGGCGGCGTCGAACGCGTCGAAGGCGGAGGGGTTGCGTGCGAGGATGTCTTCCACGGATTCGACGACGTCCGCCGCTCCGGTGACGTCGTTGATCCAGATCGGAAGCGGCGTTCCCCAGAAGCGTTCGCGCGACACGGCCCAGTCGACGTTGTGACGCAGGAAGTCGCCGAAACGGCCTTCACCGATCGTGGGCGGATGCCATGCGACTTCGGCGTTCAGGGCGAGCATCCGATCCTTGACGACCGTGGTCTTCACGTACCACGACTTGCGGGCGTACTGGATCAGCGGGTCGTCCATCTTGCGCCAACAGAACGGATACGCGTGGCGCACGCGCTCGGAGGCGAACAAGAGTCCGGCGGTCTTCAGTTCCTTGACGAGAAGCGGATCCGCCTTCTTGCAGAACACTCCCGCGACCGGAGTGACGCACGCGGCCATCGTTCCGTCGGGGGCGACGAGTTGCAGGAAACCGAGTCCCGCTTCCTTTGCCGCCCGCATGTCGTCTTCGCCGAACGCCGGTGCGAGGTGAACGATTCCGGTGCCTCCGTCGAATGTGACGAAGTCCGCGGCGATGATCTCGTGGGCGCGTCCGCCTTCGGGCGTCGCGAAGGCGAAGGGGGGCACGTACTTCTTGCCGACCAAGTCGGCACCCTTCATCGTCGCGACGATCTCGTGCGCCCGGTTCTTGACCACCGACGCGAGCAGGGCTTCTCCGACGACGACGCGTTCCTCGGGATCCGTGTCGGTCGCGGCGAGTCGGACGTCGACGTAGGTGCCTTCGGCGGAAACGGCGAGCCCGACGTTGGACGGCAAGGTCCACGGGGTGGTCGTCCACGCGAGGAACGCGCGATCGCCGCCGACTTCCTTGAAACGCACGGTGACGGATGGGTCTTCCACGTCCTTGTAGCCGTCGCCGACTTCACCCGCCGACAACGCGGTGCCACCGCCCGGCCACCACCACACCACCTTGTGGCCTTGGTGGAGGAGCCCCTTCTTCCAAAGCGACGCCACGGCCCACCACACGGATTCGACGTACGGTTCGTGACAGGTGACGTAAGCCGACTCGAGATCGAGCCAGTACCCGATGCGATCGGTCAGAGCTTCCCAGTCGGCGGTGTAGCGGAACACCGAATCGATGCACTTCTTGGTGAACGGCTCGAGACCGTACGCCTCGATGTCCGCCTTCCCGTGGATCCCGAGTTCCTTTTCCACCTGCACTTCGACGGGAAGCCCGTGGGTGTCCCATCCGGCTTTGCGATCGACGCGACGGCCCGCGAGATCGTGGTAGCGGCAGACGACGTCCTTCAGCGTGCGCGCGAGCACGTGATGAATGCCCGGCTTGCCGTTGGCGGTCGGAGGACCTTCGTAGAAGGTGAATGTCGGTGCATCCTTGCGACGTGCCTGCGAACGCGCGAAGAGACCGGTCGCCTTCCATCGGGCGAGCACGGCGTTTTCGGTCGCGACCTGCGCGCGCGCACCGCCGAGTTCGGGGAAACCTCCGCTCACGACGGCATCCTTTCGAGAACGTTGACGACGATCGACGCGAGTTTGGGTTCGGCGACTTCGGCCACCTTCAGGATCTCGGAGAGTTCGGTCGGGTGCAGAGCGTCGGGCAGGCAACGATCGGTGATGACCGACAGTCCGAGGACGCGCGTTCCTTGGTGGCGCGCCACGATCACTTCGGGAACCGTGCTCATCCCGACGACGTCGGCCCCCATCGCGCGCAGCATGCGGTATTCGGCGCGGGTTTCGAGATTGGGGCCGCCGACCGCGACGTACACGCCCTTCTGCATCCGGATGCCGAGATCGAGCGCGGCGGATTGGGCGAGCGCCGAAAGTGCATGGTCGTACGGCGCCGACATGTCGGGAAACCGCGGGCCCAACGCGTCGTCGTTGTCGCCGCGGAGCGGATTGTCGCCCATCATGTTGATGTGATCGTCGATCACCATGAGATCGCCGACGTCCCAGTTGGGATTCATGCCGCCGCACGCGTTGGAGACGATCAAGGTTTCGATCCCGAGGGCTTTCATCACGCGCACGGGGAACGTCACCTCCGCGAGCGACCAACCTTCGTACCAGTGGTAGCGACCCTGCATCGCGACGACGGGTTTGCCGCCGAGTTCTCCGAGCAACAGGTTGCCCGCGTGCGATTGAACCTTCGAGACTCCGAATCCGGGGATGGACTTGAAGGGGATCGACTTCGTCTTCTTGATGGAACCCGCCAGCGATCCGAGGCCCGTCCCGAGAATGAGGCCGACCTTCGGACGGAACCCCTTCGCGTGCTTACGGATCGCTTTTTCGGCCGCCGTGATCTTCGACTTCAACGTGCTCATTCCGCGTCTCCCCGTCGCTCGAACGCGAGCTGGAATCTCGCTTCGGCGTCCGCCTTTGTGATACCCGAAATCCGAAGGCTTTTCTCGCGGGACGACGCTCCGGCCGAGATGGAAATCGACGCGCGAGGAAGCCCGAGCGTCTTCGCCAACCAGCGGATCAGCGCGTCGTTGGCCGCACCGTCTTCGGGAGGGGCGGCGACGTCGACGCGCAAGGCGCCGTCGTGCAGGCCGCGTTCCCGCGTCGACGGCGAACCGGGACGGCACTTCACACGGAAGGCCACACCGTCCGACGTCGTCGTCAGCGCGGGCGTCACTTCGCGGGCTTCGGAGGATCCCGTCGGTTGAGGAGCGCCGCCCGTGTCGAGGCGAGGTCGCCGAGCAGACGCGACGAGGCGCGTTCGAGCCCACCGAGTGCGGCGTCGTCTCCCGCGGTGGCGCGCGGCACGAGTTCGCGCACGCGGGTCCATATTTCCCAAGCCTCGGCTTCGCGGCGCAGCACCGCGACCAACGCCTCGCGTTCCGCGGCGTCCGGAAGGAGGGCCACCAGATCGAGCGCCTTTTCGGGGCGACCCGACCACACGTGGAACGCGACGAGATCTCGGATGGCTTCGGGCGTGCGATCGGGAACGGCGGAGAAGAAACCGTCGAAGGCTTCGGCCGCTCCGCCCGCCGAGAAGGCGAAGGCGGATTCGTTCGAGCCGCGCTTCGCGGTGACGCCGGTCGGAGTCGCCGCGACCACCGTCCAATCGAGAGTCTTCCGGCGATCCTGCGGATTCGGCAGTTTGAGTTTCAGGTCGGGCGTGGCCTTGCAGTAGGCGACGAAGCGGTCGCGCACGCGGCGTACCGATTCCACGAGTCGGACGTCGGCTGCGAGATCGTCGGCCCCGATGCCGAGTCGGAGGCTTTTCGCGGCACCCTGCAAAATCTCCAAGGCGCGATCAGGGTCGAACGCGGCGGCGAGACGCCCCGACGTGCGTCGCGCGTCGAAGGCGACGACGACGTCGGCTTCCGTGTCGGCGGCACGTTTCTCCACCACCCGTCGGCGGATCGCCGCCGATTCGTCGAACAACGCCTTCACGAGGGGTTCGAGACGACGCGCGGCGACGGGCGGGGCGCCACCTCCGAAGTGCGCGGCCAACTCTTCGAGTTGGGCGCTCGCCTTGTCGGTCGCACCGGCCGCTTCGGATGCCTTCGCCTTCGCGAGCGCGTCTTTCGCGGTGCCTTCGGCGACCTTGAGGATTTTCTCGACGGCGACGTCGACTTCCGTCGTCTCGCCCGCGTTGGACGCGAGGGGACGCACGGGCGAAAACGCCGCGGTGGCTTCTCCGAATCGCAACGTCGCCGCGAGACCGTCGGCTTTTTCCGACGCCTTCACGAGCGCGTCGCGGAAGGCCGCGGCGCGCGATTCCGCGGATCGGTTCACCGCCTGCTCGCGCTCGCGTGCGGCGGCGATGAGTTCCGCCAATGCCGCGGCACGGTTCGCGGCGAGGTCCGCCGACGTCGTCCCGGGGAACTCCAAGGCGACGCGGTCGTAGAGGCGCTTGACCGGTTCCCAGTCGGGCTTCTCGGACTTCGCGGCGTCGTTGTCGGCGGCCTGAGCCGCGACGAACGCCGCCTTCGCGGTGCTTTCGCGCGATTCCCGTTCGGCGGCCGCGCGTTCACGGGCCGCTTTTTCCTCGGCGGTTTCCCCTTCGCGGATGACGATGGGAGCGACCGGGTCCGCGGGTTTCGGAGACTCGCGTGTCGCCATGATCCAACCGCCGCCCGCGAGCGCGGCGAGGGCGAGGAACAACGCGACTTTGAGTCCGGCTCCGGACTTCGGAGCGCTCCAACGCTCGAGTTCCGTGAGCAACGCTTCCGCGGATGCGGGGCGCGCCGACGGCTCCTTCGCGAGGAGCTTTTCGATGAGTTCTGCGACCGGTGCCGGAACATCGCGGTTGATGTCGCGGACCGCGGGTGCGGCCTCTTCGATTTGACGACGGACGATTTCCTTCACGTCGGTCGCGTCGAACACCGTGCGTCCCGTCACGAGTCGGAACCACGTCGCACCGAGCGAGTAGAGATCGCTGCGCGAATCGACGTCGAGTCCCTGCGCCTGTTCGGGGGAGATGTAGTGGGGCGTTCCGAGAATGCGATCCACCGCGTCGCCGCGACCCGGATCGAGCGCGAGACCCAAGTCCGCGATCTTGACCACGCCTTCGGCGTTGATCATCAGGTTGTCCGGCTTGATGTCGCGGTGAACGATCGATTTCTTCTCGGCGTACACCAATCCGCGCGCGGCGTCGGTGACGATCGCGAGGGCGAGATCGAGATCGAGCGGCCCCGGCTTCGCGTCGAGAAGCGCCTGCACGCTTCCCTTCTCGATGAACTCCATCGAGTAGAAGTGGTGGGTCCCGTCGTGGCCGACGTCGTAGACCTGCACGATGTTCGGGTGGTTCAGTCGACCGGCGGCCTGCGCCTCGTCGGAGAACTTGCGAACGAAGGCCGGGTCGGCGGCGAGTTTCGGCGACAGGACTTTCAGGGCGACCGTGCGGTCGAGGCTTTGCTGGTTCGCTTTATAGACGACGCCCATCCCGCCCTTGCCGAGGCGCTCGATGATCTTGTAGCCGCCGATCGTCGTACCGATCAGGGGATCCGTGGATGAGGGGCGCGTCATGGGAGGGACATTTCGTGGTCGAGCGGGGAGCCGAATCCTAGACGGTCGCGCGCGCGGAGAAAACTACCGCGCGTCGGCGAAAAGGGCGGTGCCGATTCGAACGTGCGTCGCACCTTCGGCGATCGCGATTTCGAAGTCGCCCGACATCCCCATCGACAGCGACGGGAGAGGGCGCTCCGTCGTGGCGAAACGGTCCCTCAGCCGACGCGTGTCCGCGAAGACCCGATGCAGCGTCGCGTCGTCGGCGTCGAGCGGCGCCATGGTCATGAGACCTTCGATGCGGAGGTGGGCGCAGGCGAGCAACGCGGGCCAGGCGGCGTCGAGGGCGTCCGGCGAGAACCCCTGCTTCGACGCTTCCCCGGAGACGTTGACTTGAACGAAGGCCGTGACGGTGCGTCCGAGGGCCGCCGCGCGCTGCGACACGGTGGTCGCCAAATCGGTCCCGTCGAGGGCGTGGAGGACGTCGACATGCGCCAACGTGTCCCGGACCTTGCGACGCTGGTAGGTGCCGATCAGGTGCCACACGGCCCCCGCGAGGAGGGGGTCCGCGGCACGCTCGGCGAGTTGTTCGGGACGGTTCTCGCCGAGGTGGAGACACCCCGCCCGAAGGAGGGCGGCTGCGGCGGGGACCGACGCCGTCTTGGTCACCCCGACGAGGGTGACGGATCCCTCCGGACGACCCGCCCGGGACTCGGCCCGACGCACCCTCGCGAGCACGCCGTCGAGGTTGCGCGAAACGACGGCGGAAATATCGGAGGAATCCATGGTTCTAGGATCCGCCGGGGGGGGAGCCGGGTCAAGCCCCAAGCCCTTTGCTTGACGTACCGTTACGGAGGCCTATAGTGACGCCTTCTTACGTTCGTCCGCTGATGGATCGTTAGGAGGCCCTCCGAGGCCTCGGAGACGTTGGACATGCTCGAGCGGATCAGCCTGACCGCATTTCTTTGCCTGGGGCTCGCCCTTTCGGGGTGCGCTTCGACCGACAGCTGCTGTGGTGACAGCTGCACGGACACCTGCTCTCCCTCCGCCGAAGCCGCGGCGCCGAGCCGTCTCGACGGTCTCGAGGCCGAGATGGCGGGCGTCGCTCAAAAGCGCGCATGGTCCGGGCAGTACCTGAACGGCGGCACCTGCGTCAACGCGTGGGTGTGCGGCACCGACCTCTACCTCGAATCGCGCCGCGGTTCGGAGTCGGAAATCGTCGCGGTCGACGCGAAGGACGGCACCTACAAGTGGGTGGCGTCGCTCGGCGCCAACCCGACCCGTGAAGCGCCCCGCGCGGGCGACCGTTTCGTGGTGTTCCTCACCGCGAACGACGGCGGCATGATCGTTCTCGATCGCAACACCGGCGCCCGCCCGTATTCGATGCGCGCGTCGCTCGGCGTGGCGACCGCCGCGCCCGCGGTCTCGTCCGACACCACGGTGTACGTGACGGGCCTCGCCTCGAATCAGGTCGTCGCCGTGTCTCCGGCCGACGCCAACGTCGGCTGGCGCTTCCGCGCGGGCTCTCCGCTCGTCGCCGGTCCGGTCACGACGCCGCGCCTCCCGCGCCGTCTCGTGATCGCGGGCTGCGCCGATGGCACCGTGTTCGCCGTTCCCGCCGCCGGCTGGAACGAATCGGGTCCGACCAACGCGTCGTGGAGCCGCAAACTCCTCGGTGCCGTGAACGAAGACCCCTGTGTCGCCGAATACACCGACGGAGCCCGTAAGGGCGTCATGGTCATCGTACCCGCGTCGGACAACGGTCTGCACGGCCTCGAAGCGACTTCCGGAACGGTGCGTTGGAGCGTGCGTCGCGAATCTCCGTTCGCCGGCGAACCCTTCGCCTGCAACGGTCGCGTCTTCGCGCGCTGCTCGGACCGCATGGTCGTCGCCGACATCGCGACGGGCAAGGAGCCGTGGTCGGCGTCGGATGCGAACGCCGCGCCGAAGGGCTTCGAACTCGCGACGAAGGCTTTCGCCTCGGATGCCAATCGTGCTTACCTCGGCGCGGGCGACAACACCGTGATGCGTGTCGACGGGCGTTCGGGCGCCGTGATGGCGACGAAGACTCTGTCGAGCTTCTGCTGCGTCATCCCCGGCGGTGACTCGAATCTGCTCATCGGCGTGACCAAGGACGGTCACGTCGTCGCGATGCGCTGATTCAGCCCTTCGGACGACTTCGCGAACCCTCGGTGGCGACATACGCTTCCGGGGGTTCGGTCGTTTTCGGAGACATTCCCGCGAACCACACGACGCCGCGCGGTGTGGTCAAGATGGGCGTGCGCGCACGAAGGAACGGCGGGATGCCGCGACGACGCAGAACGTCGACGAGGCGCGTTCCGTCGACCATGCGAAGGCCGGGAGTCGGAAGTGCGAATTCCGCATCGGTCACGTCGCCGTAGACGGGATCTCCGCCGGGGTGTCGTTCGAGTCGCAGGGTCGTCCATCCGAAGATGCCGTGAACACCCATGTCCCGAGGATCGGCGAGTGTCGCGACGCGAAGGGGGCGGCATTCCCAAAAAAGGACATCTCCGACGCGTTCGATGCGCTCGCCGTGGGGAACCCCTTTCGGTCCGTCGACATCCGCGATGGCCCGTTCGATCAGATCGGATCGCACATGGTCGAATGCGGCCCGCGCGTCGGAGGCGGCCCGTTCGAGAGCGACGTGGCGCGCGGGGCGCGAAAGCCGGGCGAATGCCGGGATGTCGATCGCGACAAGTCCGTCGTCGACGACCGTGACGGGGGTGGGGACCGCGAGCTCACGCGCGATGCCGTGGGAAAGCGCGTCGGCCGCCTCGGTGAACGCCGCGATCGCGTTGGAAAGTCGTTCCGCGTCGAAGCGCGGGATCACGGCGCATCGGAGCGCGTTGCGTGGGTGACGCAGGTCGTCGTTGGTCGGATCGTGGAGCGCCGCCTCGGGAGCGAAACGACGCAACTCATCGCGAGGGACGCCGAGGAACGGCCGCACGAGCGTGACATCGACGTCGAGAGGGCGCGATGCGCGGATTCCCCGGAACGCTTCGGGACGACTCAATCGCAGAAGAGCGACGAGACGCGTTTCGAGTTGATCGTCGGCGTGGTGGGCGGTCACCACCGTCGCGACGGCGTGAGCGCGCGCCAATTCGGTGAGCGCGGCGTAACGCGCCGATCGGGCTTCCGACTCCGAGTGTCGATGCGGCGACGGAGCGAGATGAACCGCATCCACCTGGACGTTCAGCGAAGTCGCGACGCGACGGACCGCTTCGAGATCGACGGCGGCGGCTTCCGCGCCGCGCCAACCGTGGTCGACGTGAAACACCCGCAGCGCGTTCGCTCGACGGTTCGGAGATCCCGCCAACAGGGTCAAAGCGGCGAGGCTGTCCGGTCCCGCGGAGCAGGCGACCGCCAGCGTTCCCGTGGTCGTCCGCCAGCAAGCGGCCGCGGCTTCGACGGGGTCTACGACGGTCCGGTCCATGGCCGTGATCGTACTGCGTAAAGTTGCTAGGAAAGGGCTCAACGGAGTCGATGCCATGGAAAAAGCCACCGTTCGGGACGTCGATGTCGCGGGCAAAACGGTCCTCGTGCGGGCCGATCTCAACGTGCCGATGAAAAACGGCGTCGTCGGCGACGCGACGCGGATCACCGAAAGCCTCCCCACGGTCCGCTATCTGCTTTCGAAGGGAGCGACCGTGGTGCTCATGTCGCACCTCGGACGTCCCGACGGCGAACGCTTGCCCGGAGCGTCGCTCGCGCCGGTCGCGGAGCGCATGGCGAAGGAACTCGGTGTCGGCGTCGCGCTCATCGACCCGATCGACACGCCGGAATCCGTCGCGCGCGTTCGTGCTCTCCCGCGCGGAAGCGTCGCCATGCTCGAAAACGTGCGCTTCTGGCCCGGCGAGACGAAGAACGCTCCGGCGTTCGCGGAAGCCCTCTCGCGCTACGGCGATGTATTCGTCAACGACGCGTTCGGCGCGTCTCATCGCGCCCATGCATCCGTCAGCGGGGTCGCCGCCCATCTGCCCGCGTACGCGGGGTTCCTCGTCGAAAAGGAACTCGCCGCGTTCGACAAGGTGCTCGCGTCGCCGGACCGTCCGTTCGTCGCGATCGTTGGGGGGTCGAAGGTGTCGGACAAAATTCTCGTCCTCGAAAGCCTCATCGCGAAGGTCGACGCGCTGATTGTCGGAGGCGGCATGGCCTACACGTTCCTCGCCGCCATGGGGACGCCGATCGGAAAGAGCAAGGTTGAACTCGACAAGTTGGATTTGGCGCGGGCGTTGCTCGACAAAGCCAAGGCGCGCAACGTCGCTGTCCACTTGCCGGTCGATCACGTGTGTGCGGACGCGTTTTCCGAGACGGCTGCGACGCAGGTCGCCGCGACGGTTCCGGACGGATGGATGGGTCTCGACATCGGTCCCGCCACGATCGCCCGTTTCACGGAAGTGATCGCCGGAGCCCGTACGGTTCTTTGGAACGGCCCGGTCGGCGTGTTCGAGATGAAGCCGTTCGCGGAGGGCACCCGACGCGTGGCCGAGGCTTGCGCGGCGTCCACGGGGACGACCATCATCGGTGGGGGAGATTCGGCCGCCGCCGTCAATCTCTTCGGCGTGGCGGCCCGAATGTCCCACGTTTCCACGGGCGGCGGCGCCAGTCTCGAACTTCTCGAAGGGAAGGTCCTGCCCGGGGTCGCCTGCCTCAGGGCCCGTGGTTAGGATGGCCGTGCGATGACGCCCTACGCACCAACGATCGCTCCGTCGCTTCTCTCGGCCGACTTCACCCGCCTCGCCTCCGAAGTGGCGGCGGTCGAGCAGGCCGGGGTGTCCGTGTTGCACCTCGACGTGATGGACGGCCATTTCGTGCCCAACATCACCTTCGGACCACCGCTCGTCGCGTCGCTGCGGCCGGTCTCGAAGATGGTGTTCGATACGCATCTCATGGTGACGGATCCGCTCAAGTACGCCGAGCCCTTCGCGAAGGCGGGCTCCGACTGGATCTCCTTCCATCTCGAAGCGCCGTGTGATCCGTCGGCCGTCATCGACCGTATCGTCGCCTGCGGTGCGAAGCCCGGTATGGTGGTCAACCCGGACACGCCCGTGTCCGGATTGCGTCCCTACCTCTCGCGGCTGCACCACGTTCTCGTGATGTCCGTCTTCCCGGGATTCGGGGGACAGAAATTCATCGGCGGCGTGTGCGCGAAGTTCGCCGAGCTCCGGGACATGGGCTTCGAAGGTCGCCTCGAAATCGACGGCGGCATCAACGTCGAGACCGCGGCGGAAGCCGCGCGTGCCGGAGCGGATCTTCTCGTCGCCGGGAATTCGGTGTACGGGGCGAAGGATCGGACGAAGGCGGTGCGCGACATTCTCGCTTCGGCCGCTTCGGCGGCCGTCGCTTCGGGAGGCTGATCATGCCGTGGAGATTCCGAACGAAGCGCGAGATGCCGGAAGGCGTCTGGATCAAGTGCAAGAGTTGCAACGCCACGTTGTTCCAAAAGGACTTCGAAGCGAATTTGGCGGTTTGCAGCCAGTGCGGATGGCACGGACCCATCGGAGCGCGACGCCGCATCGCGTTGTTGACCGACGACGGTTCGTTCGACGAGCGTTGGAGCGAACTTCATCCGAAGGACTGGCTCGGATTCAACGACAAGGAACGCTACCCCGACAAGCTGAAGAAGTCGGTGGCGCGTACGGGTTCTCTCGAAGCGGCCGTCGCGGGGACGGCGAAAATCGACGGTCACCCCATCACGCTTTGCGTCCTCGACTTCGCCTTCATGGGCGGATCGATGGGTTCGGTCGTGGGTGAGAAGGTGACGCGGACGATCGAAGCGGCCACCGATGCCGGTGTGCCCGCCATCGTCGTCAGCCAGTCGGGCGGAGCCCGTATGCACGAGGGCGCGGTTTCCTTGATGCAGATGGCGAAGACGTCCGCCGCGATCGAACGTCACGGTCGCAAGGGACTTCTCTTCATCTCGATCCTCACCGATCCGACGACCGGCGGCGTGACGGCCTCCTTCGCCGCTCTCGGCGACGTCATCATCGCGGAGCCGGGCGCCCTGATCGGATTCGCCGGTCCGCGCGTCATCCAGGAAACGATCCGTGCGACGTTGCCGGAAGGCTTCCAACGCTCCGAATTCCTCCTCGATCACGGTTTCATCGACCGCATCGTCGAGCGCAAGGACATGAAGTCGGAACTGGCCCGGATCATCGGGATCGCGTCTCCGTCGCGCAAGGAAGCCTGATATGTCGCGACGCGTCTTCGGTTGGTTCCTGCTTTGCCTCGGCGCTTGTGCGCTTCCGGACGCGTTGACGACGTCTTCGGGTCAGGGGCCTTCCGCCGAATCGCGTGCCGCCCTGACGGCTCCGTTGGCGAACGCGCCCCTTCCGGCTCCCACGGACGCCGTCGGTCTCGACGTGCTTTTGCGCGGCGTCGACGGTGGAAGCGTCGATCTCGACATCGTGCGTCGCCAAGTGCTCGCGGCGTCGGCCCGGGTGGATCAGGCCCGCGCGTCGCTCCTCCCGAATCTCGACGCGTCGCTCGACGTGGTCGCGGTCGCGAAGCGGACGGGACAGTCCTTCTTCAAGGGAGACCAAGCCACGCTCCGGTGGTCCATCGGACTGTCGTTCCCGCTCGATCTTTCGGGCGAACTCGCCGAACGGGTGCGCGCCGCCCAGGCGCGTTACCGCGCCGCCTCCGCCGCCGAAGAATCCACGCGTCGGGAACAACGCGCCGCGGTCGTGCTCGCGTATTTCAACGCTCTCGAAGCGGAAGCCTTGCTCGCCGTCAACGCGTCGACCATCAAGTCGCTCGAGCGCGAACTCGTCGACGTACGTGCGCGCCGAGAGGCGGGCACGGTGCGGGAAAGCGACGTATTGACGGTGGACGTCGCCGTCAACGAGGCGCGGCAGCGCTCCTTCGAACTTGAAACCGTCCGGCAGGAAGCGGTCCGAGCCTTGAATCTTGCCGCGGGTTTCCCGATCGAACATCCCACCCGTCTCGCGGCGTGGAATGTGACCGTCGCCGTCGCACCCGACCCCGTCGCCGAGCTCGACCTCGCGCGGACGGCGAATCCCGAAGTCGACGTTCTGGTGGAAACCTTGTTCGCCTTGCGCTCCGATCGGAGCGCCGCCGAGCGCTCGACCCTGCCGAGCGTTTCGGTCGGGCCGCGTGCCACGTTCGACTCGACGTCGCAACTCGACCCCAATTTGAACGGCAACGCCTTCCTTTCCCTGTCGTGGAATCCCGATCTGAACGGTCGCGTCGAAGCGGCCGTCAAGGAAATCGACGCGACCACCGGAGAAACGGAGTCGAGGATTCGTGCGCTCCTGCGATCCTTGCAGGAGCGGATCCTCGCGGCACACCGGCGCGCGGTGGAAGCGAAGGCCGCCGCCGAGGTGGCGGGGCGTTCGTTGGGTTCGGCACGCGAAAATCTTCGGGTGATCGAAGAACAATTGCGGGCGGGCACCGCGACCGGACGCGAGGTCCTCGAGGCGCAAGTGTCCGTGGCGCGGACGCAGGCGACGCTCGGAACTTCGGGGTACCGCATCGCGTTGGCGTATTTCCAAATGAAGTTCGCGGCGGGTGAAGATCCCTTGGCGACTCTCGAGCGTGTGACGACTCGATGAGCCGCGTCCGTCTCGTTACCCGGGACGGCATTCCTCGGATCGAGCGGGACGGTCGAAGCGAGCCCGCTTGGATGGCGACGGCCCCGGCTCCGGATCCGGAGTGGATGGAGCGAATGGCGCGGGCGGGTTTCCGCGCCTTTTCATTTTCCGCGACAGCGAACTTTCATCTCTACGGACTTGCCGCACCCGTTTGGACGGGTCCGGGACGTTACGACTGGTCGGAGTTCGACGATCGGATGGAAACGGTTCTCGCGCGTGTCCCCGACGCGGTCGTGGTGCCGAGGTTGCATCTCGCGTCGCCGCCTTGGTGGGACAGGGATCACCCCGATGAACTCGTGGGCTTCGGCGTTCCGTGGGAATCGGCCCCTCCGGGGCATGGTGCGCTGAGTGCGACGCAGGCGTCCTGGGCGTCTTCGGCTTGGAAGTCCGCGGTTTCCGAGAACCTCGAGCGTTGGGTCGCACACGTCGAAAGCCGTCCGTGGGCGGATCGCGTCGTCGGCGTCCTCCTCTGCGGCGGAGACACCGAAGAGTGGAATCACGTCGGGTCGATGCGCGGGCTGTTTCCGGACGTCGGTCGTCGTTCCGTGGAAGGATTCCGTGCGTGGTTGCGGCACCGTTACGGAGACGACTCGGAACTCTCGCGTGCGTGGGGGCGCGGCGCTTCGTGCGCGTCGGTGATGCCGCCGTCGGTCGAGCGACGGCGGGGCGATCCCGCGGAACCATGGATCGACGTTCGCAAGGATCGCGACGTCGTGGACTTTCATCGTTGGCTTTCGTCGATCCCGGCGACGTTCGTGGGCGAGGCCGCGGCGTCGCTTCACGCGCGATCGAACCACGACGTGAAGGTGGGAGCCTGGTGCGGTTATCTCGCTGAAATGACGTTTCACCCCGATGCATTGCGCTTCGGGGGGACCCTCGCGTTCGAAACGCTTCTGAAGCATCCGGCGTTGGATTTTTTCGCGGCACCGTCGAGCTACGCGCTTCGTGACCTTCGACGCGGAGCGACGGTCGGCATGCTCCCGAGGGGATCGTTGCGCGTGCATGGAAAGTCCGGATTTCACGAGAGCGACATCCGGACCCACGTGCTGCGCGACGACGCCGGGTACGGACGGACGGAGACGTTGGCGGATTCGTTGTCCATGCTCGAACGCGAGGCCGCGTTCGCTTCCGGATCCGGGCTCGGGATGTGGTGGTTCGACATGACCGGAACGTTCCACGACGAGCCCTCGGTGCTCGAACGCTTATGCGCTCTCGGGCGGCGAGCGGCGAGCGACCGACCCATCGCGCCGCGCGGCGCCGTCGTCGTCGATGAATCGGTATTGGAAGCGTGGAACGGCTACCCCGACCGATTGACGGACGCACTTCCGCGGTTGCTGATCGAACTCGGACGGACGGGAATCGACTTTGAAACCGTTCGACTCGCGGATCTCTCGGACGCGACGCCGTACGACGTGCTCGTGTTTCCCGCATTCGAGCGCGTCGAACCCGGCGTCCTCGATCGTATCGACGCGTGCCGCCGTCGTGCTCGTCTCACGGTGTTCACCGGCCGCGTCGGACTCGCTCCGACGATGGACGGCGACCCGCCCGGGCCCGCCCGGGTCACGGGCCTCCCGCTGACCGTCGGTCCGTCGGCCGTTCCGGTGGATTCGATCGACGGGGAATGTCGCCATCTCGGTCGAGGATTCTGGTCGTCGCACGACGTGCGGCCGAACTCCGCGTCGGGCGTGAACGTCGCGGCGCGCCGCGTTGCGGACGACGTCCCAAGCGCCTGTTGGAGCGAGGCGAACGGACGATTCGTGGCGTGGATTCTGGACCATTTTTTCGACGCCCGCGCGTGGCGCACGCTGTTCGACGCGACGGGGATCGTGTCGACGATCGTCGGCGAGGCTGCGGTGCGCCATCTTCACGACGGTCTCTGCGTCACGTCGGGGGCGGACGTCGTGACGTTGCGTTCGGATCGTGCTTACGTCGATGCCCACTCGGGAGAGGTCTTCACGCCGCGCGACGGTCGGGTCGTGGTTCCCACCGCGCGCGGGGAAACGCGGCGACTCCGCCGTCAGTAGACGCGCACCGCGATTCCGAGTTCGGCCGCTTCGCGCGCCAACGCATCTTTGTGTCGTCCCGGGAAGCGGGCGGCTCGGTCGGACGGCCAGTTCGCGATCCACCCGACGTCCTCGTCGGGTTCGCGTTCCTTCACCGCCAACGTCCAACCGGACGGATGGCGAACGAGACGTGCCAAGGTGTCGTGCTCCGTCGGCCGTACGACGAGTTCGGGCGTCGTCAGCGTCCCGGGGAGGGGGGCCGTTCCTCGGCGTCCCTCGGCGTGGAACGCGAGAGGGCGAAGCGGCGTCGTCGCTCGTTGAACCAAAAGGGACGTCAGGGCCCCCGGGTCGTCGCCGTCCAAGCCGAAGGGGAGACGATCCTCGGCCGATGCGAAAGCCGATCGGAGCGC
>JAFMJN010000270.1 GCA_017853435.1 Planctomycetota bacterium
TCGTCGGCAAGGCGATTGAGCGCGTTGCCCACCTTGGCCACTCCGTCGGCTTCCTCGTCGTCGACGCGACGGCTGAAGTCGCCCTCGGCGATCCGCAGCGCCACTTCCGCCTGTTCCTCGAGACGACGGCCCATCCATCGTCCCACCACGGCACCGACCGAAATCGCGAGCGCCGAAACCACGAGAATACCGACGAGAGCCAACGCGGTCGCGGCTCCGACTTGTTCGACGAACGGGCCGAGGCGATCGGCGGCTCGGGCGAATCCGGAGCCGTCCGGAAGCGCCACCGCGCAATACCAGTAGGGTTCTCCGGTCGTGGAACTACGTCGCGTGTCGAATCCGATGCCCGCACTCCGAGCGTCGACGATCTCTTTCCGATTCCCGTGATTTTCCATCGAAGCCGGATCGCCCGACGAATCGGCGAGGACCCTGCCGTCCTTCGCGACGATGGTCAGCCGCGTCGCGGTGACCCGAGCGATTTCCGACACGATGCGCGCGAGATCCGCGTCGTCGGAAGCGGCCACGGGCTTCGCGGCGAGTTCCGCCAAACCGCGCGCCTTCAACGTGAGGCGAGCACGGAGATCCGTTTCGAGTTCCGAACGGATCTTCGACTCGAGGACGATCGACGAACCGAGCGTGCACAGAAGCACGACCGCGGTGTAGGCGATGAAGAGTCGACTTTGCGCCAAGCGCGGTCAGTCTAGCCGACGCTCGGAAGCCCCACAGGATGGCTTTCGAATTTGTAGCCCACACCCCGCACGGTCACGAGGTGATGCATGCGGATGTCGCCGAGCTTCTTGCGGATGTTCCGGATGTGGACGTCGATGTTGCGGTCGACCACCACGACCCCGTCCCCCACGACGTGCGGGAGGAGTTCCGTTCGCGAGAAGACGCGCCCTTCGTGCCTCACGAGGAAGTGGAGCAGACGAAATTCGGCCAACGTGAACGCGACGGGCGAACCGTCGACGGACACCTGATGGCGCACCGGATCGATTTCGATGCCGCCCTTCGCGACCGGACGCTTGTCGGAGCGTGAGACGGCGGCGGTCTTCGATCGGCGAAGGACGACTTTGATTCGTGCGAGAAGTTCCTTGATGCTGAAGGGCTTCGTGACGTAGTCGTCGGCGCCGATACCGAGACCGACCAGAATGTCGGACTCCTCGCCCTTGCTCGTCACCATGATGACGGGAAGGGATTCCGTGCGGGGGTCGGCACGCAGGCGACGACACACTTCGAGGCCGTCGATCCCCGGAAGCATGAGGTCGAGCAGAACGACGTCGTAGGCCTTCGAGCGCGCGTGATCGACCCCGCGTTCTCCGTCGGTGGCCGTGTCGACGTCGTACCCCTCCTTCTTCAGGTTGAACCTGAGAAGTTCGAGGATGTCCGACTCGTCTTCGATGACCAGAACGCGTTCACGCTTCATATTGTGGATCCCCACGCTCTTCATGAAACATTAGAGACCATTCATGAAGATTCCGCAAAGACGGAGGCGTTTCCCCGTCAATGCGATCCACCCCCGGAAGGACGCGTGGCAAGGCCGGAAATCTCCGCGACCATGGCGCGTCGTGCTTCCTCGACACGTGCGTCGAAGCCCTGCTTAGCGGCGTCGTCGAACGCGGAGCGCGCGGCCCCGTAGTTGCCCGCCCACCATGCGGCGAGCCCCCGGTGATACGCCAACCGCGGGAGTTCGGCGTCCGCGGCGGCCGCCCGATCGAGGAGCGATTCGGCGAGCAACGCCAACGTCTTGCGCCGGGTGGCGGGCAAGACTTTGGCCAACTCCAAAGCCGTGCGGCCCGAGAGATCCAACGCGTCCGCGGATTCCGGAGAAACCGCGAGACCGCGACTCAACGCCCGCTCGGCCCCATCGACGTCGCCCGACGCGGCCAACGACCGCGACAATCCGATCCATCCGACGAAGCAGCGCGCATCGCGTTCCGTCGCCGCCATGAAAGCCGCTCGGGCACCGACCACGTCGCCACGGACGAGGCGGGCTTCGCCCTCGCGGAGCACGGTCGAAAGGGCGTCGGAAGTGTCGGTACCCGCGCAGCCGCCGAGGGCCGCGACGATCAAGATCCACCGAATCCCCCGCGGCATCGTCATGCCTCCATCGTCCGCCCTCGGCGCGAGGAATCAAGCCCCTTCGGCTACGATCCCGCCGCCATGGCGACCCCTCTCATCGTCCCCCCACGCCTCCTCCTCGGACCCGGTCCCTCGCTGTGCGCCCCGGAAGTCCTGCGGGCCCTCGCGACCCCCCTGCTCGGGCATCTCGACCCTGCATTCCTGCGGATCATGGACGCGACCAAGGACCGCCTGAGGGAACTGTTCAAGACCGCGAATCGACTCACGCTGCCGCTGCCGGGCACGGGATCCGCGGGCACCGAAGCGATCGTCGTCAACTTCATCGAACCCGGCGAGCGCGTGATCGTCGGCGTCAACGGCGTCTTCGGCGGTCGCCTCGCCGACCAGGCACGCCGTATCGGCGCCCGCGTCGAGACCATCGACGTCCCCTTCGGCGAAGCGATCCCCGCCGAGGCGGTCGAATCCGCGCTCGAACGCGAGCCCGCGGCGGCCGTCATCATCGTGCACGCCGAAACGTCGACCGGAGTGCTGCAGCCCGACATCGCGCGGATGGCCGCGGCGACCCGGCGCGTCGGAGGGCTTTTCCTCCTCGACTGCGTGACGAGTCTCGGTGGCACACCTGTCGAGATCGACGCTTGGGGCGCGGACGCCGCGTATTCGGGAACGCAGAAGTGCCTCTCCGTCCCACCGGGCTTGGCCCCGGCGACGTTCGGGGAACGTGCGGTCGCGAAACTGAAGGCGCGCCGCACCCCGGTGCCGTCGTGGTACCTCGACCTCGGCATGATCGATGCGTACTGGGGATCGGAGCGGGCCTATCACCACACCGCACCCATCTCGATGGTCTACGCGCTCCACGAGGGCCTCGGACTCCTTCTCGACGAAGGTCTCGAAGCCTCGTTCGCCCGCCACCTGCGCGTCCGTCGTTTCCTCGACGACGCCCTCGCGTCGCTCGATCTCCGTCCGGTCGTGCCCGAGGCGATCCGCCTCCCGATGCTCACGTCGGTCGCGATTCCCGAGGGGGTCGACGACGCCGGACTGCGACGCGATCTCTACGAACGGTTCAACATCGAAATCGGCGGCGGCTTGGGGCCGCTCAAGGGCAAAGTGTGGCGCATCGGGCTCATGGGCTACGGAGCCCGCGAAGAGAACGTCCTGACGCTGACCGGAGCCCTGCGGGACCTCATCCCGCGGCACCGCAAGACCCGGTCGGCCTGAGGACGGTCTACTTGAGTCCGTAGGCCGTGCGGAAGGCGTCGATCGTCTTT
>JAFMJN010000271.1 GCA_017853435.1 Planctomycetota bacterium
TCCCTTCGGCGTTCTCGCGCATCTTTTGGATGATCGCTTCGCATTCCCGAATGGAGCCCACGCCTCCGAAGGCGGAAAGCGCCCAGTGAAGCCCCGCGGGCGTCAGCGTGTCTTTTGAGAGAGCCCAACGCGCGACGATCGCCGCCGTACTCCACGCGCGTTCCTTGACCAAGACTTCGAGAAGGTGCGTCGTCGCCGCCGCGTCGCGCCCGGCGTCGGACATATCCTGAGCGATGGCGAATGCGAGCGCCGGATCGCCCCCCCACCACGCATCGAGAATCGCCCCGCGTTCCACCGAATCACGAACGTTGCTCGAGAGGGAAGGCAGGAGAATGCGCGCCGTGCGCGCGGCGACCAACGGCCGATCGAGCGTGCGTAGATTGCGGAGCAGATCCACGCGCACCGAGACCGGAACGTTCGCGTCTCCGGCGATCTTCATGATGCGTCCGTCCGCACCGGCGTCGCCGGAGAGGAGCAACGCTTCCGTCGTCAGCGTTTCCGTTTCGGGATCGTCGGCGGAGCGGGTGGCGAGCGGTCGAAGCAGCGCCAACGCCGCGGCCGGATCCTTCGCGCGCAATTTGAGGCGTGCACCGAGACGGACGGTGCGCGGGTCGTCGGGGAATTCCTTCGCCAACGCTTCCGCGAGCTTCGCCGCTTCGGCGGCGTCGCCCGCTTCGAATTCGAGTTCCGCGCGCAGAAGGCGTGCCCAAGGTTCCTTCGGGGCCAGCGATTCCGCCATTCGAGCCGACGAAAGGGCTCGCGGCATCCACTTCGCCAATCGGTACGCGCGTGCTTCTTCGTACCACGCCGAGGCGTCGTCGGGAGCCAACCGCCGTGCGACGTCGGCCGCATTCGCCGCAATTTCCGCGCCGATCTTGCCGCGTTCCGCGAGTCGGTAGCGGATACGCGCGAGAAGCTTCCAGCCTTCGACGATGTTCGGATTCGACGCGACGACCTCTTCGATGCGCTGAAGGGCCATGCCCGTGCGGTCGCCGGACGCACTGTCGGATTTCGTCGACTCTTCGAATTCGAGATTCGCGACCGCGATCCGCAGCCAAGGATTGTTTTCGTCGGCCGACAGACGCTCGTAGCCTTCCTTCAGGGACGTGATGCCGACACCGACGTCCTTGTGCAGACTCCGGTGCGCCGCGCTCAACTTCTTGAAGGCCTCGGATCCGGTGTCGCCGATCGAAGCCAGGCGTTCGGTGATGTATGCGCGCGCGTCGTCCATATCGCCGCGTTTCGCGAGCAGATCCGCGACGGCCATCGCGGGCTCGTAGTCGTACACCCGATATTCGGCCAACATCCGTAGGACGGGTTCGGCCTGGTCCACGTCGCCGAGTTTGAGAAGCGCGAAGGCGAGGGAGCGCTTGAAGTCGAGGTCGCCGCTTTGGGCGACGGCCTTGCGGTAGTAGGCGATCGAGGTTCCGAGCGAGTCCTTCGCTTCGAGAACACGGCCGCGGATCCAATTCGCGCGCGGCGAGCGCGGATCCTTCAACAGCGATTTTTCGATGGCGGCGTCCGCCGCTTCGATCGCTCCGGCGGCGAGGTGCGCTTCGGCGAGACGCGTCAGGAGCGCGGATTGATCCTTCGTGCGGGGAAGCAGGATCGCGACCGCATCTTCGGGTTTGCCGGCCGCGATGAGGAGTTCGGTCAGAAGGTCGATGGAAACACCGACCGTGAGACGCGCGGCCTCGGCGCGCAGCGGGTCGAGCCCTTCGTTCTTGAGGTCGAGCAAGGGCTCGAGAATCGTTCGGGCACGATCGACGTCCTTCGCCGCGACGGCCGCGCGACCCATTTCGAGGCGAGCGCGGAAGGCCGAAGGATCGTCTGCGCACGCGGCGAAGATATCGCGCGCGGTGGTCGTGGCTTCGCGCATCGGGTTCACGAGCGCGTCGACGACTTCCGGGCGTTCGAGACCTTCGGTGCGTACGAGACGCTCTTTGAGTTGCGTGAGGCGCGTCGTGAAGTCGTCCTTCGGCAGGGCGTGCAGATCGCGGAGGGCGCGGCTCACCCAACTTGCGGTGTTCGAGGCGAGTACCGATTCGAGTTGCCGGGGCATCGCCCGGAATTGAGCGTCGGACCAATCCGCGTAGGCGATTCCGAGGGCTTCGTTCAGGAGCGTGTTGCCCGGATCCGCGCGCGTCGCCTCGCGGGCGACTTCGACGGCGTCCTTGTGTCGATCGGCTTCCGCCAACGTCTCGCAGAGCGCGGCGACGGCCAAGAGGCGGACCTCGGGGTCGTTCACGAGGGGGCGCAGAAGTGCTTCGGCTTCGGTGCTGCGTCGCGAGCGGGAGAGGCACACGGCCCGGAGGATCGCAACGTCCTTGCGTGCCGGGTCGTGTTCGTGGGCGATGGCGAGGAGATCCGAGGCGGTCTTCGTGTCGCCTTTGCGGAACGCGGCCATGCCGTCGGACGCCCAGTCGCCTCCGCAGCCCGCGGAGAACGCGATGCAGAGGGCGAGGATCCATCGACGCATCATGTTGCCACGATACCCTTTGGGCGACTTTTCGCGACGTGAATCGCTGCTGTAGGATGGGTCCATGAAGACTTCGGGGGCCGCGCTCGTGATGGATCTTGGAGGCACGGGATCCCGGGCCCTCCTAGAGATCGGAAACGAGTCGCATCGATCCGAAGCCCCCTGCGGAAATCCGAACCGTGTCGGCGCAAAAGCCGTCGAAGCGTGCATCTTTGACCTGCTCGTCGGGGTCGGAGCGGCGGGACGGTCGATCGATCGCGCGGCGGTGGGGATGGCGGGAGCGAGTCATCCCGAGGCACGGCTTCTCGTCGGGCGGGCGTTCGAGCGGGCCGGGGTCGTCGTCGGGGCGGCGTGGTTCATGAACGACGCCGAGTTGGCGCACGGGGCCGCATTTCCCGGTCCGGGCACTCCCGGGGTTCTCGTAGTCGCCGGAACGGGGTCGATCGCCGTGGCTCGTGACGCCCGGGGGGCCTTCGTCCGGGCCGGCGGGAAGGGCCCCGTCGCGGGAGACGAGGGTTCCGGGCATTGGATCGGGGTCCGCCTGTTGGAGGCGGCCTCCGCAAGCCCCGCCTTGGCCGCGGAACTCGCTCGACGTCTCGGGGAGGGGGTGGCGAGCGGCCCCGCTTCCGCGGTGGCGTCGGTGCTCGACGCACTCGTGACCGACTCTCCCGAAGCCGCCGTGATCGCCACCGACGCGGGGGAATCGTTGGCGGATCTCGCGGTCGAGGCCCGAATGCGGTCGGGGGTGGCGTCGCCCCGCGTGCGCTGCTCCGGGAGCGTGCTGCTTCGGTCGAATTCCGTCCGAGCCGCCTTCCGGGCATCCCGCTCCTTCTGCAGCGCCGACCGCAAACTGGCCGT
>JAFMJN010000272.1 GCA_017853435.1 Planctomycetota bacterium
TCGCCGTACCAGCGTCGCCACAGCGCGACGGCGACATCCCGGTCGGAGGCGTCCGTAGGCAGCGTGCCGCGGATCTCCGCCTTTCGCTCGGGGTGTTTCTCGAACCACGCATTCGCCATGGCCTCATGCCACTGGTGGAACGGATGCGGTCCCGATTTTGAAAGGACATCGCCCTTTGCGATGAGCCCCGCCCATTCGATGAAGAAAGCGTTGTCGGAATCGGGCCACTCGTTGAAGAGCGACAGTTCATTGTCGACGACGTCGCGATAGTAGGCGACGCGCGGAATGCACCACAACGCCGTCAGAGCGAGGAGAATGACGGCGAATCGTGCGTCGATCCATTGGCGCACCCGAACCGATCGCGGGTCGATCGGAGTTTCCGGCCCTGACGCCTTCGTGCTTTCCGCTGCGAAGGACGCGCCGTTTTTCTCTCGTTTTCTTTGGGACATGATTCGCGATCGCGTGGTGATCGTCTTTTCGGCGATTCGCCCCGCGATGCGAAACCTTACGGGTTCGGCGCTTTATTCGTCCGCGCTTTGCGCCAGGCGTCGGCCATCCCTTTGTTGATGCCGTCCCGCACGGCCTTCGTCAGGACGGAGCCGTGGTCGCCGGGCAACATCTGAACGGAGGCGTCCGCTCCCATCGCTTCGAGGTCGTTCTTGAGCAGTTTGCAGGCGCCTTCGAGGTAGAAGGTGTCGTCGTTGCCCATGATGACGCGGATTTTCCCGGCGAGATCCGGGGCGAGGTCCTTCCATCGGGTACGGAGGGTCAGCCCGATGTCGTACGGCTTCCACGAGGCCGCCACTTGCGTGTCCACCTCGCCCGTATCCCGGTTCCACAGTCGCATCGGCGCGCCGTCCGCTCCCTTCGGACTGAAGACGTATTCGAAGGACTCGAGCTGTTCTCCGCGGAGTGGTCGCTCCATGTCGGAGAAGGCTCTGTAGGTCACCATGACGCGGTTCCCTTGGCGGGCGAGGGGGCGGACGTTGCCCTCGGGATCGTCGAACATGTTCGGTTTCGCCGACGTCAGATCGATTCGTTGGAAGTCGCGGAAGTCCACCGGGTCCGGCGAGGTGGACCATGTACCGCCGAAGACCTTCGGGTGGGTCACCTGCAGGTACAAACTCGACCATCCGCCGCTCGAATGACCGGTGAGGAAACGGCCCCCCGGCGCGGGGTGCGCCTTATACGCGGCCTCGAAGGCCGGGATGAACTCGGTGACGAGAGCGGTGCCCCAGGGACCGTTGTTCGCGCTGTCGGCGAAGACGTGATGCCCCCCCGGACATTCGGGATCGAGAAGGACGTGGATGAAGGACTCTCCGTCGCGTTGCGTACCGCGCGGCGTTTCGTTGCCGCTCCACGCGCCGTAGCGTCCTCCGAACCCCGGGATTTCATAGATCACGGGCCAACGGCGCGAGGAACTCGGGTCGTAGTCTTCGGGAAGGGCGACGGCGGCCTTCACCGACGTCGGGCGGCCATAGTGCGCCGTAAGCTTGGCGGAAGGCACCACGAGTTCCTTGACGCGGTTCGTCTCCTTGAACGGGCGCGCCGTGATGACGGCGGTCGCCTTGACGGTGGCGCGCGCCGCTCCGTCTCCGCCGACGTCGAACGCCACCGCGTCGGACTTGAGGTTGCCCGCGGCGCTTCCGATGGCCCGACCTCCGAGATTCCGATCGAACACGGCTTGGACGTTCCAGGCTCCCTTTTCGAAGGCCGTGAGATCTCGTGGGAATCGGATCGTTCCCGCGCCACCCACGGTGATCGATTTACCCGCGGGCAAGTCCTTCACGTCGATCGCGAGCATCGGCGGCGGGTTGAACCAATTGGATCCCAGTCGCGGTTCCCGTTGGGACTTACCCTTCGCGAAGTAGAGGACGACGCGGCCCGTGAATGGGCCCGCGAATGCGTCCTTCGAATAGGAGACGTCGAAGGAAATCGCGTCCTGCGCCGCGAGCGACATCGCGAGCACGCAGAGGACGAACGACTTCCGCAAGAAACCGACCGCGGACGGAAACATCGGATGCGTGCGCATGTGCGTATCCTACAGGCGGACGTCTCCGAAACCGACGTCCGAGAGGTGCGGCATGTCGAAGCACTGGTGGGCCGTATTGGTCTTGGCCCTTGGAGGCGGTCTCGCCTGCCGGTCGACGGCGCCGGAAACGGGCCCGGTCGAAGTCGGGGAGGGGACGTCGTTGCTCGGAACGCCCCTCGTGCGCCCGGAGATCGAACCCGCGCGTGCCGCGCGACTCGAAGCGGACTTGGCGCTCGCCGTCGCCCGCCGCGATGCCGCGCCCGATGACCCCGATGCATGGGTGTGGATCGGTCGGCGTCTCGGCTACCTCGGGCGCTTCCGCGAAGCCGTCGGGGTCTACGACACGGCGATCGTCCGCTTTCCGAAGGACGCCGCGTTGCTGCGACACCGCGGGCATCGCCGGATCACCTTGCGCGACTTCGCGGGCGCGATCGTGGATCTCGAACGTGCGTGGGAACTCGCTCGCGACACGGCCGACGTGATCGAGCCCGACGGCGCTCCGACCGCCGGAGTGCCACCGCGTTCGTCGCTGAAGCGCAATGTCCTTTACCACCTCGGTCTCGCCCATTACCTCAAAGGGGACTTCGATACGTCCGCCGAGGTGTTCACCCGCGCGGTCGATCTCGGAGGGAACGACGATGCGATCGTCGCCGCGAACTGGTGGCGGTGCCTGTCTCTCGAGCGCATCGGCGACAGGTCGAAAGTCGACGCGGCGCTCGCCCTCATCCGGTCCCCCGACGAGGCCGGGGGAATGGACGTGAGAGAAAACACGTCTTATTGGAATCTGCAACTCGTTTGGGCGGGCAAGCGTCCGGAGTCGTCGTTGATTCCGAAGGACGGCCCGCTCGGACTCTCCGTCGATCAGGCCACCATCGGCTACGGACTCGCACGCTTCAGTCGGATGCGGGGAGAACAGGTCGAAGGGACACGGCGATTGTGGGCCGTGGTCAACAAGACGTCGTGGGCGAGTTTCGGGCACATCGCCGCCGAAGCCGACATCGCGCGGGAAAACTGCACCACATCGGACGCCGCGCGTTGATCGCGCCGAGACGCGCAGCGAATCGACCTTCGGCGGTTTTCACCGTGAGCGGCCCGCGCTAGCCTCGTCGCATGGCCGCGACTCCGCGCTACGACCTCCCCGACGACGCCGCGTTCACGGTGAGGCCGGTGGGCGTCGTGCGCTCTCCGTTCAAGGTCCATGACGGGACTCCGCGGCAACCCGGAACGGGCGTCGTCGCGGAAGGGCATCTCGTGCTCAAGCCGGGCCTTCAGAACCTCCTGAAGGATCTGAAGG
>JAFMJN010000056.1 GCA_017853435.1 Planctomycetota bacterium
ACGGTGGTCGGACATGGGCCACGTGCACGTCGGGACTTCCCGGCGGGCATCTCGGACGCATCGGTCTGGCCATCCCGCCGACGCGACCGGAAGTCGTCTACGCGCTCGTCGAAGCACAGGACGGAGCGAGCGGTTTCTATCGTTCGGTGAATCGCGGCGTGTCGTTCGAGAAGCGGTCGTCGTACACGTCGACGAGCCCGCAGTACTACCAGGAACTCGTCTGCGATCCGGTCGATGCGAACACGGTGTATTCGCTCGACACGATGCTTCAGGTCACCGAAGACGGCGGCAAGACGTGGCGCGAAGCCGGCGAGTCCGACAAGCACGTCGACAATCACGCGCTGTGGATCGACCCGAAGGACGGCAACCACATGGTGATCGGTTGCGACGGCGGCCTTTACGAGACCTTCGACAAGTGCCGCACGTGGCGCCATTTCGGCAACCTGCCCGTCATGCAGTTCTATCGTGTGGCCCTCGACAACGCGACGCCGTTCTACAACGTCTACGGCGGAACTCAGGACAACAACACGCTCGGTGGTCCGTCCCGAAACACCTCCGCATCGGGCGTTCTCAATCACGAGTGGTTCGTCACCGTCGGTGGAGACGGATTCGAACCGGCGATCGACCCCGTCGATCCGAACATCGTGTATTCGCAGTGGCAACACGGCGGCCTCATTCGTCACGATCGGCGCACCGGAGAGAGCATCGACATCCAACCGCAGCCGCGGAAGGGTGAAGACGCGTTCCGTTGGAACTGGGACTCGCCGCTCGCCATCTCTCCCCACGATCCGAAGCGTCTTTGGTTCGCGGCGAATCGGCTCTTCCGCAGCGACGACCGCGGGGATTCGTGGGCGTGGCGCAGTCCGGATCTCACGCGACAGCTCGATCGCGACCGTCTCGAGGTCTTCGGTCAGGAGTGGTCGATCGACGCGGTCGCGAAGCACATGTCGACGTCGTTCTACGGGAACATCGTCGCCTTCTCCGAATCTCCTCGGGTGCGCGGTCTCCTCTACGTCGGTACGGACGACGGGCTGATTCAGGTGTCGGAAGACGAAGGCAACTCGTGGCGTCGCGTGCAATCGGAGGACATCGGACTTCCGAAACTCGCCTACGTCTCATGCCTTTTCGCGTCGCCGACGGACGACGACACCGTGTTCGCGACGTTCAACCTGCACAAGTTCGGCGACTTCAAGCCGTACGTGATGAAGAGCTCGGACCGTGGTCGCACATGGACGTCCATCGCGTCGGATCTTCCGGCGCGCGGAAGCGTGTGGACGCTCGCGCAGGACCACGTCGCGTCCGGACTTCTGTTCGTCGGAACGGAGTTCGGCGTGCACGTGACGCGCGACGGCGGCGCTTCGTGGCACGCGCTCAAGTCCGGGATGCCGACGATCGCCGTTCGCGATCTCGAGATTCACCGTCGCGACGGCGATCTCGTCGCCGCCAGTTTCGGCCGCGGGTTCTTCGTCCTCGACGACTACACCCCGCTGCGGGAGATCTCCGCCGAAACCCTCGCCGCGACCGGATGGATCGGGCCGGTGCGTCCCGCGCAGCAGTACGTCAACTCCCGACCGCTCGGCGGCAACGGGAAGGCCTTCCAAGGATCGTCGCTGTGGTCGGCCCCCAACCCCGAGGCGGGTGCCGTCTTCACCGTGTGGGTGAAGGATGGTTTCGAGTCGGCGAAGGACGCGCGTCGCAAGGCCGAGCGCGACTTGGAGAAGAAGAAGGAGTCGGTGCCGACTCCTTCGATCGACGTCTTGCGCAAGGAAGCGGCCGAGGAAGGGCCGTCGGTCGCGCTCGTCATTCGCGACGCCGACGGGACGCCCATCCGCAAGGTCGACGTGCCGGGCGGGAAGGGGATGAAGCGCGTGCGATGGAATCTCCGCACGACGGCACCCGACGGCGGGGAACGCGGCGCGCTCGCGGCTCCGGGCACGTACTCCGCGACGCTCGTTCGGACGAAGGACGGCGTCGAAACGGAACTCGCTCCGGCGCGCTCCTTCGAAGTGCGGTTGCTCCGCGAGCCTTCCATCACCGCGGGCGGTCCGGCGAAGACCCGTGACGTCATGAAGCGGACGGGCGATCTTCAGCGCGCGGTGTCGGCTTCGAACAAGGTGTTCGCCGCGACGCGCGAGCGCGTCACCGCGATCAAGTCCGTCCTCGACCGAGGAGCGGTTTCCACGGAACTGCGCGCCCGCATCCGCGCCGTCGAGGCGACGCTCTCCGAACTCGATCTCGCGATGAACGGCGACAAACTCCGTGAAGCGCGGCAGATGGCCGCCGTCCCGGGAATCGCCGAACGTATCGGACGCGCCGTGGGCGGCATGGCGTCGACGACCTACGGGCCGACCGGAACGTGGATCGAAGACCTCGCGATCGCCGAGCAGGATTTCAAGCCGTGGCTCGCGACGCTGCGACGGGTGATCGATACCGAGCTCCCCGCCTTCGACGCGTGGCTCGACGCACAAGGGGCGCCGTGGACGCCCGGACGCTTGCCGAAGTTCGAGTGAAGTCCGCGTTCGATCGAGAGGCCCGGTGCCGCGTGCGCCGGGCCTTTTCGTTTCGGATCAGAAGACGGGCAGGTAGCCGAAGCCGATCGAGATGAGCGGAAGAGGGACTTCGAACCCTTCGAGGATCGGCACCGCGAAGTTCAAGAAGGTCTTCGAGAAAAGCCGCGTTTGGAACGCGATCAGAAGGATCACGAACGGCATGAACCGCGCCACGCGGTTCGCGATGTCCTGAACGTCGCGGGGGAGCCACGGCGCCAGCGCGCCGAAACCGTCGAGGCCGGGCAGTGGAAGGAGGTTCAGGAAGACGGCGAAGAGTTGGAAGTAGATCGAGATCGCGAGGATCGGACCGACGGGGCCGATTTCCGGAACCAAACCGAACCGGAACGCCGCTCCGATCGCGAACGCCAACACGAGATTCGCGAGAGGCCCGGCGAGGCTCATGAGCGACAGCCATTCGCGGGAGCGGATGCGATGCGTTTCGATCCAGACCGCGCCCCCGGGGAGCGGTACACCGCCGATCAGAAGGATGATGATCGGGAAGATGATGGAGTTGAACGGCTCCATGTACTTGAGTGGGTTGAAGGACAGGTAGCCCTTGTCGACCACGCTTTCGTCGCCGCCCATGAACGCCACCTTCGCGTGCGCCCATTCGTGGAAGCAGAGCGCGAAGACCCAGATGAGGATGATGGTGATGGTGTAGACGGTGTCGCCCATGGAGAAACTCAGAACGGAAGTCGGGGATCGAGTCGGGCCTCGTCGATCTCCGCGAGCGGGATTTCCTTCGCGCTCGCCCCTTCGACGGTCATCTTGAGGACGCCGTCGTCGCAACCGATGACGGAGCCGTTGAAGGTGCGCGGCGTCGCGGCCGCGTTCTTCAACTTCACCTTGATGCGTTCGCCTTTGAAGCGATTGAAATGCCGAGGCTCGGTCAATACGCGATCGGCGCCCGGAGACTCCACTTCGGTGAACCAATCGTCGGGGGAGAGGCCCATCTCGGCGATCACGTCGCGCACGAGGAACCCGAGTCGCCGAAGTTCCGCGAGGGTGATACGGCCTTCGAAGCGGTCGGCGAGGACGTGCACGCTGCGGTCTTGGCCGACGCGGAGGCCGTAGACGTCGAACCCGGCCTCGCCGATGGCGCGGCCCACTTCCCTGACGATCGCCTTCCTCAATTCCGGTTTCATGCGCGACGGCTCCGGGGGGAGGATAGCAAGTCCGAGACTTTCCCCGCACGCCGCCCGCGGCTAAGACTGCCCATGACCAATCTGCGCGAAGTCCTCGACGGCGCCGTGGTGATGGCTCCGATGACGAAGGGCGGCAACCTCCCTTACCGGCGGCTTTGCCAAGAGTTGGGAGCCGACGTCACCATGAGCGAGATGGTGGTGGCCCACAATCTCGTGAAGGGTTCGAAGAGCGAATACGCGCTGATCAAGCGTGCCGCGGACGAGCGACATTTCGCCGTTCAGGTCGCCGGTTCCCGCGAAGACTCGCTCGTCGAAGCGGTGAAGGTGATCGAGCAGCGCGGCGCATCCTGGATCGATCTCAATTGCGGATGTCCGATCGAGTCGATGACGCGCAAGGGTCTCGGATCGTCGCTCCTGCAGCGTCCGACGAAACTCGGGCGGCTCGTGGCGGCGATGAAGGCGGCGGTTTCGATCCCGGTCACGGTGAAGATCCGTCTCGGCTACGACGACGACGCGCTGAATTACATGACCGTGGCCCGCGCCGCCGTGGAAGGCGGTGCCGACGCCATCGGCGTCCACGGCCGCACGCGCACGCAGCGTTACCGGAAGTTGGCGAGTTGGGAAGCGGTCGGCGAAGTCGCGGCGGCGGTCCCCGTCCCCGTGATCGGCAACGGAGACATCCTGTTCCCGCGCGACATCGTCCGCGGACGCGAGGTGGCGAAGTGCGCGGCGGTGATGATCGCGCGCGGAGCGTTGATCAAACCGTGGATCTTCCGGGAAGCGAAGACCGGAGTCGACGAAGATCCGACTCCCGAAGAACGTCTCGCTCTGTATCGTCGATACGTCGCGATCGGGCTTGAACACTTCGGTGACGACGAACGCGGACGCAAGCGCCTCCGCGGCTTCCTCGAGTGGCATCTTCAGTGGTGGTGCCGTCACGTTCCGCGTCGTCCCGACGGGACCTATCCCCAGATGCAGGAGCGCGAGGAACACTTCTCTCCGCGATCGGAGTGGGAAGCGTTTCTGTGGCGCAACGACCCCGCGGCTCATCAGTGGCTCGCCACGTACCTTCTCGACGGAGAGGCGGCGGCGGGTCCCCGGCCTCCGCTTCCCGAAGCGGGAGGCGGCGAACGCGACGAGATGCCCGAAGGCTGACCCGGAGAGGCGATGATGCGGTTGTCCTGCGTCCAAATGGAAGTCCGCTTCGCGGACGTCGCGGGAAATCTCGCGACGATCGTCCGACACATCGAAGAAGAAGGCGCACGTCGGGCGGATCTCGTCGTATTCCCGGAGTGTGCGACGTCGGGCTACGTCTTTCACGACGTCGACGAAGCGACTCGCGCCGCCGTGCGCGTCGACGGATCGGAAGTCGCGAGTCTCGTCGACGCCTGCCGACGCTCGGCGACGACCGCCGCCGTCGGAGTCCTTGAACGCGCGCCCGACGGCGATCTCTACAACGCGGTCGTTTTCATCGACGGGACGGGTGTCCTCGGCGTGTATCGCAAGACGCATCTGCCGCACATGGGGGTCGATCGTTTCGTGCGCCCCGGAAGTGCGTTGTCACCGGAGGTGGTCGTCGCGGGGGTGCGGGTCGCCGCCCTCGTCTGCTACGACGGAACGTTTCCGGAGCCTGCGCGGGTCCTCGCGCTTCGCGGCGCCGAGTTGCTGATCCTTCCGACGAACTGGCCGAATCAGGAAGCGGAAAAGGGAACGTTCCTTCCGCCGACCCGCGCTCTCGAAAACGTCGTGTGGGTCGCGGCGGTCAATCGTTCGGGACCCGAGCGCGGTATCGACTTCTTGGGCAACTCGTCGATCTGCGACCCGAGTGGCCGACGGGTCGCCACGGCCGACGCCCATCCGACGGTGTTGCGTGCCGACATCGATCCGGCCGAGGCGCGACGCAAGCGTCGCGACACCGTGCCCGGTGAATTGTGGGTGGATCGTTTCGCCGATCGACGCCCGGGACTCTATGGTCGCATCGTGGACGGCGGAACGTCCGACTTCCAACCTTCGCCGCGCACGTAGATTTCGTGCGGCCGGAATCGGGCCTTGTAGTCCATCGTCCGCGAGCCTTCGATCCAGTAGCCGAGATGGACGTGCGGCACGTTCATGTCGCGCGCGAGAAGAATGGCCCAACCGATGTATGCGGTGCCCAACGATCGGTCCGCCATCGTCGGTTCCCATGCCGAATAGACCAACGACCAATGGCGCGGACTCACGTCGACGATGCCGACCGTGACGAGTCGTCCTTCGAGGCGTCCCGAAATTTCGAGCGTTTGAACCGGTGATCGGTAGAGACCTTCCGCGATGTCGACCGAGGCGGTGCTCATTTGACCGTCGTGACGCGCTTCGAGATAGCGTCGGAAAAGGTCGCCTTTTTCTTCGTCGAAGACGGGACGGCCGATCGCCAACTCGACGTCGGCGTTGCGCGCCAGCGCGCGCCGTTGACTGCGGTCGGGTGTCCACGCGGCCACGGGGACGCGAAGCGGCACGCATGCGCGACAACCGTCGCAGTCGGTGCGGTAGACGTAGAGACCGGAGCGACGGAATCCGCGATTGAGGAGCGCGTCCCACCCGTCTTCCACTTCGGGGAACCGCCGCGCGTAGACGAACGTCGCCTCCTTGCCCGGCAGATACGGACACGGATGTGCGGGTCCTCGAATCGGAAGGCAGTCGTCGTCGGCGCCGGTCTCGCTCATGCGTCCGCCTCCGCCGCCGCGCGATCGAGCACGGCGTCGTCGACGTTGCTTCCCGTGAGGACGACGACCGTGTCTTCGTCGCACGGAACCGCGCCCTCGTCCACGGCGGCGAGGACGACCGCGGCGCAGCCTTCGAGTCGCAGTCCGTGGGCCCTGCGCGCGTGCGTCATGGCGCGCGCGATCGCCGCTTCGGAAACGAGCGGTACCCCGACGAGTTCACGACGGCAGATGGCGAAGGTGCTTTCGGCGACTCCGCCTTCGAGACCTTCGGCGTAGGTCGTGCCGCCTTCCCAGACGAGGTGCGCGCGACCGTCGCGGATGGACGCCGCCATCGACGGACAGGCTTCCGACTGCACCCCCCACACGTCGATCAAGGGCCACGTCGTTCGGATCACGGCGGCGAGGCCGGAGGCGATGCCGCCTCCACCGACGGGAACGACGATGCGTCCCGCGGTCGGAACCTGCTCCATGATTTCGAGCGCGACCGTGCCGCCGTTGCCCGCCTGAACCCATGGATCGTCGAAGGCGGAGACGAAGGTCGCGTTGCGTTCCGTCGCGAGTCGGCGGGCTTCGCGCTCCGCGGCGTCGTAGCCCGGAGCGTCGTGCACGACGAGTTCCGCGCCGAGCGCGCGGATGCCGTCGCACTTCACCCGCGGCGTGTCGTTCGGAACCACGATCGTGGCGAGCGTCCCGAGACGGCCCGCCGCCCACGCGAGACCGAGCCCGTGGTTGCCGTGGGACGCGGTGACGACCCCGAAACGGAGAATCGCCCAGTCGATGGACGCGAGACGCACGAGGGCGCCGCGTACCTTGAACGATCCGGTCTCCTGAAGATCCTCGCGCTTGATCCACAGCGTGCGACCGTTCCAAACGATCCTCTCGGTCGGCGTCGGAGGCAGTGCTTCGGCGAGCGGCGCCGCGAAACGGCGCGCTTTGTCGGCGAGGCTTGCGAGGTCGATGGACATGATCGGGGAACCGTCGTCGAGTCTATCAGGGACACCGCGCGCGAAAGAACCCGCGGAATGCGCGGGGGTCACACCGACGTCAGCGTGATCTCGGTGGCTTTGACGGCGACGAATACCTCGACCCCCGCGCGAAGGCCGAGCGTGCGCACCGAAGCGTCCGTGATCTCGGCCACGAGAGGAATCGGCCCGGCCACACGGACGCGCGCGGATCCCGGCGACGGTTCCACCGAAGCGACGGTCGCCGACCACACGTTGCGGGGAGAGCCGTCGGGGCGTGTGCGGTGCAACGACACCGCGCGTGGATGGACCGTCGCCGTGACGGGGCCTTCCATCGGATGCGCCACGACCAAGGTGCCGCCGCCGTCGAGGCTGAGTACGCCGTCGTTCACGACGCCGCGGAGGAAGTTCAATCCGACGAGGTCGGCGACGTAGCGGGTTGCGGGAGCCGCGCCCAACGCTTGCGCCGTGCCGATCTGCACGCGCCGCCCGCCTTCGATCACGGCGATGCGGTCGGCGAGCATGAACGCGTCCACGGCCGCATGGGTGACGAGGATCGCCGGCCCGTCGAATGCGGCGAAACAGGACGCCAGTTCCTTGCGGAGGTCCGCGGCCGCCGAAACGTCGATGCCCGCGAACGGCTCGTCGAGAAGCAGGACGCGCGGGCGCGTGACCAAGGCGCGGGCGATCGCGACCTTGCGTGCTTCGCCACCCGAAAGCGTGTCCGGCTTGCGTGCGGCGAATCGGCCGAGATCGAGACGTTCGAGCATCGCACCCGCGGCACGGAGAGCTTCCGAACGCGACGCTCCGCGGGAGCGCGGCCCGAAGGCGACGTTCGAGAGGACGTCGAGGTGGGGGAACAGCAGGGGGTCCTGCGGGAGCCACGCGACGCGGCGATCTTCGGACGCCGTGAATCGATCGGCTCCGTCGTCCCAAACGTCGTCGTCGCATCGAAGCGAGCCGTGATCGAGCTTCAGGAGTCCCGCGATCAGTTTCAACGTCGTGGATTTTCCGGCACCGTTCGGGCCGACGATGGCGACGGTTTCACGACCCACGTCGAGTTCCATGTCGACCGCGAGGCTTCCGCGTGAAAGCCCTCCGACGAGGCGCAGCATCACCGGGCCCCCGGGAGACGCCGCTTGAGCAGCAGAAGCACGGCGACGGATCCGCCCGAAAGAAGAAGGCTGAGGGCGATCGCAAGCCGCGGATCGGTTTCCATCGCCAGACCGCACGCGAGAGGCAACGTGCGGGTGACGCCTTCGAGATTGCCCGCGAACAGTTGGGTCGCGCAGTATTCGCCGAGGGCGCGCATGAAGCAGAGAAGCATGCCGGTGGCGACCGACGGGAAAATCATCGGCAGCGTGACGTACGCGAAGCGACGGATCGGACCCGCTCCGAGCGAACGCGCCATGTCGAGCCATCGTGCGTCGAAGGCGCGCAGTCCCGATTCCACTGCGAGAACGAAGAAGGGGAGGCCCATGTAGGCCGCGGCGACGACGGTGGCGACGCGCGTGAAGGGGATCGTGACGCCGAAGATCTGCGCCAACGGAGCACCGACGAGTCCGTTGCGACCGAACGCGGCGAGGAGGGCGATCCCCGCGACGATGGGTGGGAGGACGACGGGGAGGAGGACGATGGTGCGGACGACGGTCCGAAGGGCCGATCGTCCCGAAGCGAGCCACAGGGCGAGCGGCATGCCGAGAACGATCGCGACGCCGACCGCGGCTCCGGACGCCGCGAACGACAGCGCGAGCGCGTCGCGCACGCGTGCGTCGCCGAGCAACACCGGAAAGTCGCTCCACGGAGCGTGCGCCAGCAGTCCGACGAGCGGCACCGCGAACAGAAGTGCCGCGGCGGAGGCGGCGACGGCGAGTGCGATGCGCGGGAGATTCATGGGGTCGAAAATCCGTGACGCGCCAACAATGCGCGTCCGTCGGGACCGAGGAGGAACGCGCGGAAGCGCGCGGCGAAGGTGGGGTTGCGTCCGGATTTCAGGGTGACGATCGGGTAGTCGGCGATCGGCATCCCTTCCGAGTCGAGAACGTGCCCCTCCACTCCCGCCGTGCGCAAATCCGTCGCGTAGACGATGCCCGCGTCGATTTCGCCCTGTTTGACTTTCATCACCACCGCTCGGACGCTCGGTTCGTCGGAGACCGACCGCACGATCGTGCCCGATCGCGCCAACGCGGCCCGCGCATAGCGCCCCGCCGGGACGCCGGGCGCGCACAGCGCCACGCGGAGGTCCGTACGCGCGAGATCCGCGAGGCCGCCGATCTTTCGAGGATTGCCCGGTGCATGGACGATCGCCATCCTGTTGCGGGCGAAGACGACGGGAGCGTCGGCGGCGAGTCCGGCGTCCACGACGCGTCGGGCGTCGGCCATGTCCGCACAGAGAAGAAGATCGACCTCCGCTCCGTGATCGATCTGAAGCAGAAGTTGAGGCGTCCCCGCGACGTGGAGTTCCACGGGCGTATCGGTTTCGGTGCGTTTGAGCGTCGCGACCGCGTCGTCGAGCACGCCCGCGAGGGAGGCGGACGCGAAGACGCGAAGGGGGGCGGACGTCGACCCCGCCGCATCGCCGCACGCGGCGAGGACGCCGAGACCGATCGCGAGAACGACCATGCGCCCGAGGAACGTCCCGCGTCTCACGGATCGTGCTCGACGTCCGCGTCGGGGACTTCCACGACGACGTTGGTGGCTTTGACCACGGCGCACGCCGGACTCCCGGCTTCGAGATTCAGCGCGTCGACGGAGTCCCGCGTCACGAGCGCCACGAGCCGGAACGGGCCGCATCGCATTTCGACTTGGGCCGCCACGCGGTCGCGGACCACCCGGGTCACGATGCCGTCCAAGCGATTCCGTGCCGTCGACGCGCGGGCTCCGCTGCCCGGCGGGTCGAGCGCGTCGGCGAATGCGGCGAGCGCGGCTCCGTCGACCAGGCGTTGGCCGCCTTCGGTGCGAACCGTCGCGAGTTTTCCCGCGTCGGCCCAGCGGCGGACGGTGTCGATGCTGACTCCGAGGATGCGGGCGGCGGTGCCGAGTCGGTAGCGGGGCATGCGGACGGTTATCCCCGGAAGCGGCGGACGAAGCAAGGATGTTTCGTCATAAAAGCCGCAAGTGCGGCTTATTGTCGGCGAGAAACTGGTACTACGGGCGTCGACCCGTTCGCGTCCCGGTGTTCCACCCCCTCCCGCTCCGGGTCTCTTAATCACGACTCGCGGGAAAAAATGAGGACGCCGAAGATTTCCGTTCAGTTTCGTTTCGAGGATGCCGAAGAAAAACCTGTCGCCCGGGTGGATTCATCCGTGGCGAGGGGAAGGGAAACTCCTTTCGGGGCTGCGGGGAAGCCGCGCAGCGGTGAGCCCGGAAGGAACCGAGCGAAGTGCCGAAAGGTGCCGAGTTCGGTGAGGGAACGGCTTCGACGCTTCAATGACTCCACGACACTCGTCAGTGGGAGGGGTCGCCCGACAAAGGCGATCCCTCCGTTTTTTTGTCCCATAGGCGCCGCAGTTCGGCGCGGACGGCGATCTGGGCCGCGATGGTCCCCGCGAGGATGCCGTCTTCGTAGTTGAAGTAGGGATCGCCGTGGAGTTCCGGCACGCCGTCGGGGTTCATCACCTCTTCCCACGTGCAGTCCGGCAGCAGCGCCTTCGCGCGCTTGCCGACTTTCATCTGCTGCTGTTCGACCATGACGGTGAACAACTTCTCGAGGGCCTCGGCGATCTCGATCTCGGGAGGAAGGCTCTGCATGGGAGGAGTCGGCACCTGCGCATGGTGGCGACCTGAAAATCCTAGCAGTCGCCGCCCCGGCGCGGCGATCTCGACGGGACCCTCCGCTACGATGCCGCCATGCGCATGCTTCTGATCCTGTGTTTTCTTTCGGCGGGCGCGGGTTTCGGGCAAATCGCGGGACCTCCGGCGGTCGGAGCGTCGATGGTCGTCTCGTCGTCGCCCGCGGCGACCGAAGCGGGATTGGAAGTCCTCCGGGCGGGAGGCAACGCGGTCGACGCCGCCGTCGCCACCTTCTTCGCCCTCGCGGTGACGTATCCCTCCGCCGGCAACATCGGCGGTGGAGGCTTCGTCGTTCTACGTACCGCGGACGGCAAGGAAGTCGCGCTGGACTTCCGCGAAGCCGCACCGATCGGAGCGACCGAAGACCGCTATCACGAGAAGGATGGCACCTTCGTCCCCGATCGTTCTCGGGTCGGTGGACTCGCGGCGGCCGTGCCCGGGTCGGTGGCCGGGATGCATCGGCTCCTCTCGGGCTTCGGAACGTGGTCCTTCGACAAGGCTCTCGCTCCGGCCATCCGCCTCGCACGCGACGGTTTCGT
This sequence comes from Planctomycetota bacterium, assembly GCA_017853435.1. Taxonomy (GTDB): domain Bacteria; phylum Planctomycetota; family CAIWVZ01; genus CAIWVZ01. The sequence goes on from JAFMJN010000056.1 coordinate 11,687, forward strand.
TCTTCCGGAGGCGACGCGACGCAGCATCCTCTCGCCGCCGTCGCGCCAATTGTTCGCGGCGTTCCCCGCATCGAAGGCGCAGTTCACGGATTCGGTCGCCGCGTGCGATCCGCGCGCGCCGTGGGCGCAGCCCGACCTCGCCAAGACGCTCGCGATGATCGCGAAGGACGGCCCGGATGCGTTCTACAAAGGACCGATCGCGGATCTGATCGTCGCGGAGATGGAACGCACCGGAGGCGCGATCACGAAGGACGATCTGCGCGCCTACGCGCCGAAGGACCGAACGCCGCTCGTCGGGACGTATCGCGGTCACCGCGTCGTCACGATGCCGCCGCCGTCTTCGGGCGGTATCGCGATGTTGCAGATGTTGGCGTTGCTCGAACGCCGCGACGTCGCGGCGCTCGGGTTCGGCGGCGACGCCTACGCGCATCTCATGGCGGAAGTCATGAAGCGCGCGTTCTACGACCGGGCGCGTTGGCTCGGCGATCCCGACTTCGTGAAGGTGCCGACGGCGGGCCTGCTCGCCAAGGAACACCTCGACGCGATGGACGCGGGAATCTCCGCGAAGACCGTGCCCGCCCGTGCGCTCGGTTGGGCCGATCCTCCCGGAGCGGAGAAATTCGAAACCACCCACTTCGCCGTGGTGGATCGACGAGGAAACGCCGTGGCCTGCACGACGACCTTGAACGGTGGATACGGTTCGGGCGTCACGGTGACGGGAGCCGGGTTCCTGCTCAACAACGAGATGGACGACTTCGCCGTGTCGCCGGGAAAGCCGAACATGTTCGGTTTGATCCAAGGCCGCGCGAACCGCATCCAACCGGGCAAGCGCCCGTTGTCGTCGATGACTCCGACGATCGTCGTCAAGGACGACAAGACGGTGGCCGTCGCGGGGAGTCCCGGCGGACCGACCATCATCAACACGGTCCTGCAGATGGTGGTCAACGTCGTCGATCACGGGATGACCGCGACGCAGGCGGTCGCGGCGCCGCGCCTTCACCACCAGTGGATGCCCGACGAACTGCTCGTCGAACCCTTCGGATTGTCGCCCGACGTCGTCAAGGCTCTCGAGGCGCGCGGCCACAAGGTGGTGTTCCGCGGCAAGCCCGGCCGTCCGCAGTACCAAGGCGACGGACATCTGATTCTTCGCGCGGGCGACGTGTGGCACGGCGCCGCGGATCCGCGACACGAAGGCCGCGCCGCCGGATGGTGACTTTCGTCGACACGCGTTCGGGGCGGCACGCCCGCGACGGGTTCAGGGGACGATGATCGCGCGGACGGACTGGGTCACGGCGGTCGCCGCGCCGTTCATGAGCGTCGCACCGCCGACGAAGAACGTCGCACCGACGAGGGCGGGTTGCGCCGGGACGAACACGAAGGCGTTCATGCGACCGTCCGGCGGCATCGGCGCGATGTTCGACGTGAACAGCCCGTTCGTCGGATCGAGGGAATAGAGGAGCAACGGATCGAGATCGAGCATCACGTCGCCCACGGGAGTGTTGACTCCCGGCGACGGATCGAGGGCCGCGGCGACGATGCCCCACGTCCCGGTGCGTCCCGTCATCGTGAGGGTGGTCGTCTGGCCGATTCTCCAAGGTGTCGCCGAGGCGCGCAGCGTGGTCAGGTCGAGGTCGAACCGGATGGGGCCGTTGCCCGCGAAGTTCGACTCTTGAACGACGATCCGCGTCGGATGGGACATCGGTCCTTCGAAGACGTCGCCGATCCCGTCGAGGAGGTGGGTGAAAGGGACTCCGCCGAGCGAACCCGAGAGGGTTCCGGTGATCGAGTGGACGGCGGGGTCGAGGAAGATCGACCCGCTCGCGATGCCCGGGGCCGTGGTGAACGCGGGGCCCCCTCCGATCGGAGACAACGCCACGTCGCGGAGCGCGTAGGTGCGGAAGTCGACGGCGTCCCGCACCAAGGTGAGACCGCCGCGGACGGGCACCGTTCCGCCGGGTGCGGCGAACGTCGACGTGGATTCACGTGCGGTGAACTCCCACGGGACGCCCGGATCGAACTTGTCTTCCTTGAGGAGCATCGTCACCGAGAGGCCCGGGAGCCCCGTCAATGTTCCCGACATGTAGGTGACGAGGTGGTAGAAGCCCGGGACGACGACGCCCGCGAGATTCAAGGTGGTCGTCGCGGGAAGCAGCGCCGTGAGAGCGGGATTCGAACAAACGGGAACGACGTCGAGGGTCAGCGTGACGGGCCATCCGGCGAGGAAATCGCCCGAAGGCGACCCCATGTTCCACACCGCCGTGCCGCCCGGAGCCGGAAGAAACTCGAGCACGTCGCCGGTGGACGGATCCCTCGAGATGAATCGGAAGTCGACGACGTGCTTGAGCGGCGTGATCACCGGGTCCGGGATCACCGAGACGTAGGCACCTCGGTCGTCGTTGAGGAATTCGACGAAGTCGAACGCCACGGGCTGCGCATGGCCCGCCACCGTGCCGGTGATCATGCATTCGCTGCCGGCCGCGAGGTTGGAATCGGGGAGCGCGAAGAACGTCGTCGGGTGCGACTGCCCGAACACGCCGCCCCCCAAAGCGGCCGCAACGAGGGCGGCCACCGCCCATCGTCGAGAGCCGGTTCGGATCATCATCGGGGCGCACTCCTTCATCGGGCGCGGGTTTCGGGGACGACGGCGTCCTTTCGTACGATATCACCGGAGCCGCCGCGGGCGTCCGCGCGACGCTCGACGACAAATCCGCTTCGGAGGATGCCTTTGGTGCGCCAACCCCGTCTTCGCGTCGTGATCTTCGTCTGCGTGACCTTTTGTCTCGCGGTGGAGGCGCAGCGAATCGAAGCGCCGACCGCGGACCCGCAGGAACTTGCGCGGATCGCACTGAAGGAAGGACGCGTCGGCGAAGCGATCCGAAGGTGGAGCGCGGTGCTGGCGACGCGCCCCGACGATGCGGCGGTGCTGCGCGAGGCGGCCCAAGTCGCGGGACGGGAACTTCGCTATTTCGAAGCCGAG
>JAFMJN010000057.1 GCA_017853435.1 Planctomycetota bacterium
GATCGGCCTCGACGTTCTCGACGACGTCGGACGCAATCTCGCCGCACGCGGACTCGAAGGCTCCCACCCGCTCCTCACCGCCGTCCTCGCCCGCGGCTTCAAGGGCCGCAAGGCGGGACGCGGCTTCTACGTTTGGAAGGGCGACGGTCGCGTCCCGAACCCCGCGATTCCGGAACTGGCGGGACGGCCGACGACCGAATCCCCCGCCGCCGTCGCCGCGCGACTTCTCGACGTGCTCGCGACCGAAGCGCGCGCCGCGATCGCCGACGGCACCGTCGACTCGAAGGACGATCTCGACCTCGCATCCATCCTCGGCATGGGCTTCCCGGCGTGGCGCGGCGGCCTCGCCCATGCGCTTCTCGGAGGTGGCGGATGAACGATCGCATCGCCATCCTCGGAGGCGTCCGCACTCCGTTCGTGAAAGCGGGCGGGGTCTTCCGCACCCTGACCACCGAAGAGTTGGGGGCCGTCGTGGTACGCGAATCCCTCGCGCGCACGGGACTGCGCCCCGACGACGTCGACACGTTGATCGCGGGCAACGTCGGACAGCCCGCGGGCGCACAGAACGTCGCGCGGGTCATCGGCCTTCTCGGCGGATTGCCCACGCGAGTGCCCGCCGTCACCGTTCACCGGAACTGTGCCTCGGGCCTCGAAGCCGTCGCCCAAGCCGCCGACCTCATCCGCCTCGGACGTGCGCGCGTCGTCGTCGCCGTCGGCGTCGAATCGATGTCGTCGTACCCGATCCACATGAACGACGCCGCGACCGCCTGGTTCGCCGCGATGGCGCGTGCGAAATCCTTCGGCGCGAAGTTGGCCACCCTCGCACGGTGGCGTCCCGGCTTCTTGGCTCCCAAGCCCGCGATCCTCGCGGGTTTCAAAGATCCCGTCAGCGGACTCGGCATGGGCGAAGCCGCGGATCGAGTCGCTCGCGAATGGAACATCGGACGGGCGGCATGCGACGCGTGGGCGGCGGAATCCCACCGACGCGCCGCGGCGGCGCGAGCGCGGCGCGCCGACGAGATCGTGCCCGTCGCGACGCCTTCCGGCCTCATCCGCGACGACGACGGCATCCGCGCGGATTCGACCCCCGAAGCGCTCGCGCGTCTCGCGCCGCGTTTCGATCGCGTCCACGGCCTCTCGACCGCGGGCAATTCCTCGCAGATCAGCGACGGCGCGTGCGCCCTCGTGCTCGTGTCGAAAGAATTCCTCGCCGAACGCGGTCTCTCTCCCACGGGTTACCTCGAAAACACCGCGGTCGCCGCTCTCGAACCCGAACGCTTCGCTCTCGGGCCGTTGTTCGCCATCGACGCCCTGCATCGTGGCGTCCCGATCCCGTGGGAGACCTACGACCGCATCGAAATCAACGAGGCGTTCGCCTCCCAGATGCTCGCATGCATCGCGGCGTCGGGCGACGCCGCCTTCGCTCGCACGCGCTTCGGTCGCGAAGCGGCGCTCGGCACCATTCCCGCGGATCGTTTGAACCCCGACGGAGGTGCGATCGCGCTCGGCCATCCGGTCGGCGCATCAGGGGCGCGCCTCGTTCTCGGTGCTCTCCACGCTCTCGAACGCGACGGTGGACACCGCGCGCTCGTCGCGCTGTGCGTCGGAGGCGGCCTCGGCATGGCCGCGGTCGTCGGCCGCGGCGATTCCGGCCGCTGAAAACGACGACGGCCCGCGCCTGCGAGGCACGGGCCGTCCGATCGCGGTCGACGGAATCAGTGGCCGACGCGCTTCGCCGCCGCCATCGCGGTGGTGATCATCGACGCAACGTCCGCCGCGTTCTGCGGAAGGATCATCGTGTTGTTCGTCTTCGCGAGATTCGAGAAGGCCTCGATGTACTGCTCGGCGACGCGCAGCTGCACGGCTTCGGCGCCGCCGGCCTGCTTGATCGATTCGGCGACCTTGCGGATGCCTTCGGCGGTCGCTTCGGCGCGCGCGAGGATCGCCGACGCTTCACCTTCCGCTTCGTTGATCTGCAACTGACGATTCGCTTCGGACTCCTTGATCGTCTGTTGCTTGCGGCCTTCCGCCAAGTTGATGGCGGCGTCGCGTTCGCCTTCGGACGTCAGAATCTGCGCGCGCTTTTCGCGTTCGGCGCGCATCTGCTTTTCCATGGCGGCGAGCACGTCGCGCGGCGGCGTGATGTTCTTGATTTCGTAGCGGAGGACCTTGACGCCCCACGGTCCGGTGGCCTTGTCGAGTTCTTCGACGACCGCCTTGTTGATCTGTCCGCGCTCTTCGAACGTGCGATCGAGTTCGATCTTGCCGATTTCGCTGCGCAACGTCGTCTGCGCGAGCTGCGTGATGGCCCACACGAGATTCGACACGCCGTAGGACGCGAGCTTGGGATCGACCACCTGCATGTAGATCACGCCGTCGACCGTCACTTGGACGTTGTCGCGCGTGATGCAGATCTGCTCGGCGACGTCGACCGCCGACTCCTTCAAGCTGTGCTTGTAGCGGATCTGGTCGAGAAACGGCACGAGGATGTGGAACCCGGCATCGAGATTGCCGGAGTATTTGCCGAGACGTTCGACGACGTAGACCATCTGCTGCGGCACCACCACCGCCGTCTTGGCGATGATGACGATGACGAGCAGGGCGATCACGACGGTGACGACGAGTGCTTCCATGGACGTTCTCCCGCGCCTAGTCGGCGCGCAGTTTGAGTTTGAGACCTTCGAGGGCGACGACGCGGCAACGCTGCCCCTTGACGACGGACGACGTCCCGACGTTTTCCGCGGTCCACGGCACCCCGCGCAGCTCCGCTTGCCCGATCGCGCCGGGTGCGATGTCCGCCGTCGGCATCGCGGTCTCGCCGACGTAGGTCTCGAGATTGGCGGGGGCGATGTTCTTCGCGAGGCGCAAGAGCATCGGTCGGAAGATCACCATGGACACGACGGAGACGGCCGACCACACGATCCACTCCATCGAGGGATCCGCGACCACGCCGAATTTCGAAAGAATCCCCGTGAGGATGCCCCCGATACCGAAGAAAAAGAGGAAGAAGAGCCCCGGCGTCAGCACCTCGGCGGCGAGAAGCAGAACACCTCCGACGACCCACATCCACCATTCCATGGGCGAACCTCCGTTGTCGGACTCTAACGAGGACACCGCTCCGGCGGCGACCGACTTCCCTCCATACGTGCGGGAACGCCGTTCTCGAGAGCCCCGGCGGGCGTTTTTTCACGCTCCGAAGGGTGGGCGACGGCTATTCGAAGAGTTCCGCAGCCGAAAACCGCACGCCTCGGCGATCCTTGCCGGAAAGCGTCGGTTCGCCGTCGATCGGCCACGGAATCGCCAGATCGGGGTCGTTCCAAAGGATGCATCGCTCGTGCGCGGGCGCCCAATAGTCGGTCGTTTTGTAGAGAAAGTCCGCGAATTCCGACAACACGAGGAATCCGTGGGCCAACCCCGGCGGCACCCAGAACATGCGGCGGTTCTCTTCGGAAAGTTCCACGCACGCGATCTTCCCGAACGTCGGCGACCCGCGACGGATATCCACCGCCACGTCGAACACGCGGCCGGAAACGACCCGTACGAGTTTCCCCTGCGGCTGAGCGATCTGGTAGTGCAGCCCGCGCAAGACGCCCTTCGCCGAACGCGAATGGTTGTCTTGGACGAAGTCGACGTCGCGACCGACGATGTCGCGGAATGCCGCCCGGTTGAACGACTCCATGAAGAAACCGCGGGAGTCGCCGAACACGGCGGGTTCTAAAACATGCGCGTCGTGGATCGCTGTGGCGTGGGCTTTCATGGGCGACGCCGTCCGTTCGGACGGCACCGCACCATTGTACCTAGCCCGCGTAGATCGACGACGCGGTCGGCATCTGGGCCAACGCCGCATCCCAAAGGCGACGCCGGGCCTCGAGAGCCTCGAGGCCGAACGCCTCGGCTTCCGCCTTCGCGGCGGCGTCGCCACCGCAAAGGGCGTCGAGGCATTTCTCCGCGAGAGGACCGTGATCTTCCGCGTCCACCTGGATGTGACGATCGAGATAGAAGAGGAAGGTCGGAGCCTCCACCCCTTCACGACGCAGCGTCGAAGTGATCGACTCGAACATCCCCGGAATGAGACGTTCGCGTCCGAAGAAGAAGGCGGCCGCGACCTCGACCGCGGGACGGCGGGTCGCCGTCGCCAGGGTGAACTCGACGAATGGGCGCGCCCCCTCGGGGACCTTGCGCATGTCGAGATCTTCGAGGAACGACTCGATGCGCCGCGTATCCGCGCCGACTTCGCGCATGGCGCGGAGATAGAGCGCGAAGTGGCTCGTGGGACGCCCCGAGGCGTCGAGGTCCGACTCTTCACCCAGCACGATCTCGTTGACGAGACGCACCATGGCATCGGGGTAGCGGGACGGGCGCCACGGGATCTCGACGCAGGTGATTTCCCGCTGCAACGCCTTCAGCAGGGACATGAAGTCCCATACCGCGAAGACGTGGATCTCCATGAAGCGACGCACCGACTCGAGGTCGGTCAACCGAGCGAACACCGGGTGTCGGGAGAGGGCTTCCTGACGGGCGATCAGTTGGGAGTTCATAGGCGACACGGGTCGCGCCGGAGGACGTTAGCAACACGGGGCCCCTCGTCCGAAGGGTGCTAAGTTCCCGTCATGCCCAAGAAGGACATCGGATATGAGCTCCTCGCCGCGGACGGAAACGCCCGACGCGGAAGATTCCGAACCCACCACGGGACGGTGGAGACCCCCACGTTCATGGCGGTCGGCACCCAAGGTGCGGTGAAAGCCATGACGCCGGACCAAGTTGCGGCGACCGGCGCGGAAGTGGTGCTCGCGAATACCTTCCACTTGGCGCTCGAAGACCGCCGCGAACTCGTCAAGCGGATGGGCGGCCTCCACAAGTTCATGGGTTGGGACAAAACGATCCTGACCGACTCGGGCGGCTTCCAAGTGTTCTCGCTGCCCGACAAGACCATCAACGACGAAGGCGTCACCTTCCGCTACGAACGCGACGGCACGGCGACGTTCCTCGACCCCGAGACGTCGATGGCGATCCAACGCGATCTCGGTGCGGACATCGTCATGGCGTTCGACGAGTGCTGCCCTCCCGACGCTTCGAAGGCCTACGTCGCGAAGTCGATCGACCGGACGACGCGATGGGCGGCGCGCTGCCGCGCCTTCGAACTCGCACCGCACCAGTTTCTGTTCGGCATCGTGCAAGGCGGGATGTTCGACGACCTGCGAAAGAAATCCGCCGAAGCGCTGACGAAGATCCCCTTCGACGGTTTCGCCATCGGCGGCGTCAGCGTCGGCGAAGGCTTCGACATGCTCGTGAAGGTCACGCGCTTCACCGCGCCGCTCCTTCCGAAGGATCTCCCGCGCTACCTGATGGGCGTGGGTCTTCCCGAAGACCTCCTCTCGTGCATCGAGCATGGGATCGACATGTTCGACTGCGTCATTCCGACGCGGTACGCGCGCGGCGGAACGCTGTTCACGCGCACGGGCAAGTTGCGCCTCTACGACAAGAAGTATCGGAAGGACCGCTATCCGATCGACACGGCCTGCGGTTGCTACACGTGTTCGAAGTTCCCGCGCATGGTCCTCCGTCATCTCTACTACGCGCGCGAACCTCTCTTCGAAACGCTCGCGTCCATCCACAACGTCCACTTCTACGAAGACCTCATGAAGGAAGCGCGCGCCGCGATCGAATCGCGGACGTTCCTCGCCTTCAAAAATGAATGGCTCGCGCGTTACGGCTTCGATCCGGCCGTCAAACGCGAAACCCGCGAACGCGAGCATCGCGCCGATCCTCGCGAGGACTTCCGCACCCTCCGCGCCGAACGCGAAGGCCGCCGACGCGACGAGGACGGTCGATGACCTACGCGCTGCTCGATTCCGGACACGGAAGGAAGATCGAACGCGTCGGTCCGTACATCCTCGACCGTCAGGCCCCCGCGGCGCTCTGGAAGCCGCGACTTCCCGCGTCCGAGTGGAATCGCGCCGACGCCGTCCATCATCGCAGCGACAAGGGCGGCGGGTCGTGGGAATTCCGCAAACGCCTTCCCGAGCGTTGGGAGGCCACGTGGGGTGGCTTCACGTTCATCGTCAAGCCGACGCCTTTCGGCCACATCGGCCTCTTCGCCGAACACGCGGCCCGTTGGGTGTCGCTCAACGCGGCGGTGACCGCCGCGACGGCACGACTCGGTCGCCCGCCGGAAATCCTGAACCTCTTCGCCTACACCGGTGGCGCCACGTTGGCGGCCTCGGCGGCGGGCGCTTCGGTGTGCCACGTCGACGCCGCCAAGGGCGTCGTCGACTGGGCGCGGGAAAATGCGGCCGCGAACAATCTCGGCGAACGCCCCATCCGTTGGATCGTCGACGACTGCGCCGAATTCCTCGCCCGCGAAGCCCGCCGCGGTCGCACGTACGACGGAATCCTGCTCGATCCCCCCTCCTTCGGCCGGGGCGCGCGCGGCGAAGTCTGGAAGATCGAAGACGGGATCCACACCCTGCTCGACCTGTGCGTCGGAGTTCTGTCGCCGAACCCCGCGTACGTCCTGTTCACCAGCCATTCGCCCGGCTTCACCCCGACGGTGCTGAAAGAACTGCTCGCCGAACGTATCCACGGCTACGGCGGGACGGTGGTCGGCGGCGAGATGTCGGTGCCGGAAACCGGGGGGCGCGCCTTACCCTCCGGATTCTTCACGGAGTGGTGCCTGCCATAGGGTTGGGACGACGTGGGGCGTCCGCCGATTCCCGCGGTTGGCCCCTATGAAGAAAGACCCGCCCGGGCCTCCGAATGGTTAGATTGGCCCCATGCGGAAACTCCTCGGAATCCTCTTTTTGGTCGTCGCGACGGTCCTCGTCGCCCACGGCCTGTTCCTCGACGCCGAGGCTGCGGAACGCATGCCCGCCGTCGCGGGAACGACGGACGTGCCGACGTTCCGGAAAGTCGCCGTTCAGTACCCCTACTGCCAAGCGACGATCGAGGCGAGCCTTACCCACCTCAAAGCCGCCCAAGGCGGGCTGCGCGAGTCGCGCTATCTGAAGAACGAAGAGTTCGCCCGCACCGTGCTCTCGCTGCATCGCACCTTCCTCGACGGCGTCTCCAAGAAGCCGCCGTACCTGACGCCCGCCGCGGCCTCGATTCTCGGCCTCGTCGGCATCCTCCTCGTGACGTTGCTTCCGGGGACCCGTTTCCGGGCTCTCGGATTCCTCGCCTTCCTCGGGGCCGTCTTCACGGCGCTCGGCGCCTCCTTCGCCCCCGAAGCTCAAATCGTGGTCTGCCGCGACATCCCGTTCTACGTACCGGTGATGGCGTGGACCCCGCGCATCGCGCAAGCGCTCCTCGCACTCACGGGTTTGCTCTTCCTCTTCGAGAAGGGCGCGAAACCCACCGCCGGAGCCGACCGATGATCCACAACCTTTTCCCGCGCCTCCACCGGAGCCGTCCCATGCGTCGCCTCGCTTCCTTCGTGGTTCTCGTCGTATCCCTCGTCGCGGCACTTCCCGCCCAAAGCCTCGCGGACGTCATCCCCGCGGACACGCTGCTCTATGCACGTCTCGTCGATCCGATCGGCGACTTCGAAAAGCTGACGAGTTCGGGCGACGTGTGGGCGCGTCCCGACAAAGTCGCGTCGAAGGCCCGCAAAGGCATGGAACGCGGGTTCAAGCAGGCGGACCAAGGCATCGGCCTCCAAGACGGCACGATGGACTCGTGGATGCGCAGCATCGGGTCGATCGAACTCGCTCTGTTCTCGTTCGATTTCGACGGGGAATCCTTGGGATTCGGCGGCACCCCGACGCTCGACTTCGCCGCGATCGTCGAATCGCCGCTCGCCATCGAGATGTACAACCAGTTCTCCGGCATGCTCATCGACAGCGGTCGCGGAACCCGCAACGAACGCGGCGACATCGTGATGGACATCGGCGGCGACCAGCAGCCGCTGTTCAGCGTGCAAGGCACGCGCATGATCCTCGCGGGCAGCGAATCGCGCCTTTCGAAGGTCGTCGCGGCCTTCAAGGAAGGTCGGGACGTGAACCCGTTGTCGGCGAGCGCCGCCTTCAAGACGGTGTGCGCCGAAAACGCCGGAGCCCGCGTCGTCTACGCGCGCATGGGGCCGGTTCTGCGCTTCATCTCGGAGAAGCTCGACGAAGACACGCGGTCGCGGATGGACAACGTCCTGAAGCCGCTCGACATGTACGACATCGAAGCCGTCGGCTATCGCGAAGACGGCCCGAACGGCATCGTCACGATGAAGGGCGGCAAAGACGTCAATCTCTTCAAGCTGCTGAAGGGCAACGTGGCGCCGCCCGCCCTGCAGGGCCTCCTGCCGGAAGACACCGCCTTCGCGTTGGGCCACGCCGGCAACTTCGGCGAGCACTACGGTCGTATCGAAAAGTTCCTCGTCGATCCGGCGACGTTCCCGTTCGCGATGTTCGTCAGCGGCGGTCTGACGGCCCTCACGATGCAATCCGGACTTGCTCCGAAAGCGCTCACCGAGCCCGTCCGCGAAGGCTTCGCGACGGCTCTCGTTCCCGATGAAAACGGCAACATCGAGCCCGAGAACGCTCTCGTCATTCTCACGAAGGTCCCGGACCGCGCCGAGGCCGACAAACTCATGGACCGCGTCGGCAAGGCCTACGCCCGCGGCAAGAACATGGCGTACGCGCGGATGGAGGAAGGCGGCGTCCTTTGGATGAAGCCCGTCGATCCGCCCACGTCGCAACCGGCCGCCGAGTCTCAGCCCGCTCCGCAGGGCGACGCGGCGACGCCGACCGAAAGCCGTCCGCGCGAATTCCGTTCGCGCCGTCGCTCCGCCGCGCGTGCGGCGACGGAAGCCGAGCGCAACGTCCTCGGCGCCTGGGTGAACGGCTACGTCGTCATGGGCAAGTCGACTCCCGTCAAGAAAGTCGTCGCGTCGCTCACCGGCAAGGCCGCGACGCTCGCCTCGACCGGCGCCTACAACCGCCTCCCGCCGCAAGCCACCTTCTACATCAACGCGGGACTTCGCTCGATCTTCGCGTCCGCACCCGGACTCTCCGGCTCGCTGTCGTTCCTGAAGGGCACGCAGGCGATCGGGATCGCGGCCGTCGCGACCGACACCACGGTCACGATCACCTCGAACCGAGCCACCGGGCAACTCTGGGGCATCTTCGCGGGTGCCGGAGCGGCGTCGGAAGGCGACCGCGAAGGTCGCGAAGGCATCATGGCCGCGCTGACGGAAGTCGGTACGCGCACGCGAAACTTCGCGAAGTCGAAGAAAGCGTGGCCGAAGTCGATGGCGGATCTCGGCTATACGGCCAACAACGTGCCGTCGTTCCCGGACGGCGAAGGCAAGATGAAGCCGATCGTCTTCCTCCCGCCGAAGGGTGAGTTCCCGAAGGAAGGCTCGGAAGAAGTCGCCTTCTACGGCAAGGGCGGTTCCCGCATCCTCCTCGCCTACTGGGACTCGTCCGACATGGGACGCCTCGCGGTCGCGCTCGACGGCGGAACGTGGGGTTGGAGCGAGTCCGAATTCATCGGCGCCCTCCGCCGCTACAACGGGAACTGACCATCACGCAGTCGAGGTCTTCCGCATTCCTCACGGCGGTCGTCGCCTTCTCGGCCACGGCCGCCGGCCTCGTTCTCCTATTCCCGCTTCTCAAGTTCTTCGTCGTCGCCTCGCGGAACGTTCTTCTCGCGGGCGACGGCGGCGACGACTGGCTCTATCTTTTCTACGTGGACGTCGGGCTCGCGAAGCTCTCGGGAGCCGACCCGCGTTCGTGGTTCGACGCGGGGTATTTCTTCCCGACGCACACGAACAGCCTTTTGTTCACCGAGCACCATCTCGGATTCACCGCCCTTCTGATTCCGTTCATGGATCTCGTGCCGGATCCGATCCAGCGCATCAGCGTGGGTACGGTACTGGCGATCATCGGCGGTCTCGTCGGGACCTTCGCGTGGGCCCGTCACCTCGGCGCCGATCGATTCGCGTCGTTCACGGCGACACTCGCCTTCGCCGGATCGGGGGGATTTCTCGCCCTCATGCCGCGTCCGTTCTTCTGGGCGATCGGTTGGGTACCCGTCGTCGCGATCCTCGCGGTGCGCACCGCCCGCGTCCCGTCGATCGGCCGAGCCGTCGCTTTGGGACTCTCCGCGGGTTGGCTCGGATGGTGTTCCTCCCACCTCGCCGTGATGGGTGCCGTGTTCGCGGCCTTGAGCGTCGGGGGCGTCCTCCTTTCGGAGACGCGGGATCCCGCCCTCGGCCGACGCCGGATCCTCGCGTTCGCGACGGCGGGACTTCTCGCGGCGCTATTGGTCGCTCCGTTCGCGATCCCGCAGGCGGAAACCCTCTTCGGCAACGGATTCGACCGCCCGCTCGCCGAACAAGCGCGTGAAGTTCCGTCGCCGCTCGGACTCGTCGGCACGCCGTGGATGGCGACACGCCGCTTCGCCGAAGAGGCGTTCGGTATCGCTCCGGCGGGCGGCGAAGTCTTCGCCGGAATGTCGCCGTGGGTCGCGCTCGCGCTACTTCTCGCCGCAGGCGTCGGCCTCGCCCGCCTCCCGCGCCGCGAGGGGTCGCGTCCCGTCGTCGCCGCGACCGTCGCGGCCGTTTGCGGCGCGGGATTGCCGCGACTTCTTCCGGAAACTCTCGCGGGGATTCGCGTCGACGTCGCGGCGACCGTATGGACGTACGCGTTGGTGCTTCCCGCGATCATCCTCGGAGCGCGTCGCCTGCGTCTCGCCGTCGCCCAACCGTTCGGTGCGGCGATGATGACGACCGGCGTGCTCGCTCTCCTGACGCTCGGCCCCATGGTCGCGACGGCGGACGGCGGTATCCCGACACCCGCGATCCTCCTTTGTCGCCTTCCGGGTCTGTCGGCGATCCGACTCTCCGCCCGCTGGGGCATCGTGATGAATCTCGCGGCGGCAGGCGCCTGCGCGCTCGCGTTGGCGTCGATCGAAGCACGCGGCCGTCGGATCGCGGCGACCGGGCTGCTCTGCCTCCTCGTGTCGCGCGACATCATTCAGCCGAATCACTTCGGAGACACCTTTCCCGTGCCCCCGGCGCCGCCTCTCGACGAACGCCCGGTCGACAAGATCCTGCGCGACCTTCCCAATCCCGGTGCGGTCATGGAACTCCCGTGGCTCGACGGACCGAAGGAAGTTCCGCGCATGATGGCCATCCGTCGCCACGGTCGCCCGCTCGTGAACGGCTACGCGGGGATGGTGCCCGCGTTCTTCGCGTACCACGCGGCGGAAGCGGCGCCCGCCTTCATCGAAGGACGCGGCCCGACCGACGGAGAGCGGGCCCATCTGCGGGCATTCGGAGCGCGCTACTGGGTGGTGCACCTCGATCGGGTGGCTCCGGCCGCACATGCGGCATGGAAATCGTTGCCGGGACTTCCCGTCGTCGCGACATGCGACGAGGGCCGGACCCTCGTGATCGAAGATCCGGCCCCCGCCGTCGATGCGTCGGCCCCGCCGACGCGACGTTGACTCACTGAACGGTGACGGTCGCTCCGTTCGAGACGAGACCGATTCCGGACACGGCGTCGGCGTCGAAGACGCAGAGCGCCATGCGGAACGTGACGCCCGAAATCGCCGGGTGCGAGGGCACCGCGAAGAATCCGTCGGCATTGCCCGCACCGTCGAGATTCCCGTAGAAGTTCGTGAACCACGTCGGAGTGCGGGACGTCACGCTCCAGACGAAGACGTCGTCGATCGCGACCGGAAGCGAGCGCTTGTCGGCCGCATCGAGCCAGTCGCCGAGCTGGGTATCCCCGCCGCCGAGCAGCGAGACGCACGCCTGATAGGGCGCACCGGAGTACTGAGGCACGTGGAAGTTCACCGGGACGACGGATCCCTGCGCCACGGTGTCGGACACCGAGAGTTCCTCGTAGCGGAAGCCGCTCGCCGCACACGTTCCGAGACCGTTGCACGAGACGGCCACGTCGACCGGACCGCTCGTCACCGCCGGGGGCGTGATGAAAGTCAGCGTATCGGTGTTCACCACCGTCACGTCGATCGCGGGGATGCCGCCGACGGTGACCGAAGTCAGATTCGACGTGAACCACGAGCCCGACAGCGTCACGAGCGTGCCGCCGACGGACGCTCCCGATTCGGGATAGATCGCGCTGATCGTCGGGGTCGCGACGCCGTAGAGCGAGCGCGCACCGTTCACGTCGTCCGCCTCGAGCGTACGCAGCGCCGTCGATCCGGGGAGGATGATCGGTGCCATCGTGGCGGAAGCGGAAGCACTGTGGTTCAACCCGAGCACGTGTCCGAACTCGTGAGTCGCCACCGAACGGATGTCGAACTCACCCGCGTTCGGATTCTTCGACCACGCGAAGTTCGTAAGGCCGTGACGACCGTAGAACACGATGTCGAACTGCTGGGTGACGTTGTTCACCGACCACCAGTAGGCGATGGCGAGCGCACCGTTGCCGTCCGTGTTGCTGAAGTAGACCGAGTTCGTGCCGTCGTAGGCGACGGTCGCGTTCGCGGTCGTCCCCGCGTAGTTGAACGCGAAGGGAATCTGCGCCTGATTCGTCCACGCCGAGGCGGCCTCGCGAATCTCGTCGATCTGCTGCGTCGGGGTGCCCGACGAAGCGCCGGTGAAGTTCGGGTTCACGGAGAAGTTCGCCGAAGCGACGTTCCACTGGACACCCGTCGTCGCGTAGGCCGACACTTCTTCGCGGTGCGCGAGGAAGAGAAGGCCCGAAGCGACGGCCAATCCGAGAAGAGTCTTGCGGTTCATGGGAGCCACCTTTCAGCGCTTCTCGCAAAGGGCTTGGATGCTCGAACGGAAGGCCGACCAGGTCTGGCCCTTGAGTTCGCGCACCTTCTCGCCGACGACGGTGAACTTGCCGCGGAACCAGCCGGTCACTTCCGAAGACGCGCCGTCGTGGCGCAGGAAGCAAACGACCTTCTCGCCCGACGCGAACATCGGCGCATCGCCGACATGCTGCGTCACGTTCCCGACCTTGCCGCCGGGGACCTTGACCGAGACGGTCGACGCCTGCGAACCCTTGAAGGTCTCGGAGACTTCGACCTGAACGGTGGTTTCGATGTTGGTTTTGGCGGCGTTCCACGACGCATCCACCGACTTCACGGTGCCTGCGACGACGCGGCCTGAACCCTCGCACAACTCCGAAAGCGACATCGGCCGGACGAACATGTCCGACGCGACGAGCGCGAAGACGAACGCGCACATTGCCTGAATACGCATGACCTCGATTCCTCCATGACGGCGCCGAGTCCCCGCAGGGGAAAGGGGGACTCGCACCCGCCGACGTTCCTATCGGCGCATCCGGAGGTTCACTAAACAAGAAATATCGTCGAGTGAATAGACGCCGAAAGAGGCGTCTTTCCACGGGAAAAGTCGAATTCAGACGTCGTCTTTTTCAGACAGCGCCCGCGGCTGGATCAGCGTCGATCCGATGACCGCGCAGGGCGCGACGAACGGAAGCGTGACGATCGGCAACAGCAGGATCCACACGGCGAGGCCGAAGCCGATCGTCATCAGGGGCCGCTCCGCGAAACGGCGAAGCTTGTCGCCCGTACGTCGACCACCGACGTCGTGGGGGTAGGACAGGAAGGGATATCCGGCGAGCCACCAAAACATCACACCACCCACGACGGGTCCGACCGGCGGAAAGAAGAAACTGACCAGGAACGCGACGATGCCACCGACCGCCGACACGACGAGGTTCCCGGATTCGACCCGCACCGCGAGTGCGATCGATCCGAGAATCGAACGCGACGGAGGCGGAACGAAGGCGTCCCCGAGCGCGTCTTTCGACGCCCGGATGCACAACGCTTCGTTGAAGGGCCCGCCGAGGATGCCCGCGAACAGAAGCCACCCCAAAATCAGCGCGGGTAGAAGAAGCACCCACACGAGCAGCGTGACCACCCACTCGGCGGCCTCCGCCCACCACGCACTCCCCTGCCGCACGCTTTCGATCGCCCACGGCGCGACGTGCATGGTCCACGCCCACGCCAACACGGTGAGAAGCACGACGTTGATGACGATCGGAATCGCCGCGAGCGGCCACCAACCCGGTCGGGCGACGAGGCGGAAGAATCCTCGGAACGGGGCGAGAAACCCTTCGATGAAGGCCATCAGTTCTTCTCGCGCAAATGGGGCGCGAACCGCAGGTACGCGAGACACAACGCCGCAATCGCCAAACCGAGGATCAGGAGGTGGAGAGCGTTCGGCGCGTTTTGGGACAACCGCCACCCGTTGATGCCTGCGAGGATCACGCCGAACACGGCGAAGGAGCGCATGAGAAGTTTGTGAACCGGCATGAGGCGCATCGCATAACCCTCGCAAGTGACGGAAGTTAACAAGAGCCTCAAGGCGTCGTCGTCTACGAGGTGATTGGGGGATTGAACGATTCGCCCCGACGCCTCCTCGGTTGGTATTCTTCTCCGAGTCGGAACTCCGTCCAGCGACGGTGTTTTCGCCGTTTCCCATCGAACAGGACTACGCCATGATGCGATCACTCGCCTTCGCCGCCGCCCTCCTCGCCGCTTCAGCCTCGGCTCAACTCAACGGCACCTACACCATCAACCCGACGCAACCGGCATCGCCCACGAACTTCGCGACGCTGACGTCGGCCCGCGACGCTCTCTACCTCGT
>JAFMJN010000058.1 GCA_017853435.1 Planctomycetota bacterium
TGTCGACGGCGATCCGGAGGTCCTTCGAAGCGGCGGCGAATGCGGCCGCATCGATCGCTTTCCACGCCGTTCCGAGACGCTTCCACGCGGCGAGCACGGCGTCGGTTTTCTCGCCGGGGTAGCCGAAGTTCGGAAGATTCGCGACGGTGCCCCAGTGGTATTCCTCACCGACGACCGGCGCGGCCTTTGGGGGAACGAAGGTCGGTCCGCCGCGGAATTCGTCGGGAACGTTTTCCCAACCCGGATTGAGTCCGGCGATTTCACCGAGACGATTCTTGCGATCCGTGACTTGCCGAAGTTCCGTCTCGTCCTTGTTCAGCGAGGCACCCGGGCGGCGACGAAGCTCGGCATTCAGCCGGTTGTACTCGGCGTTGTTCGTCAGGAAGTCGTACGAGACGCGTTGGCTTTCGATCTTGTCCGGAGCCAAACCCATCATGGTGCGGGCGCCCGGCGTGTCGACGAGAATGCAGGCTTCCGCGCGCGCGGCGGACGGGTTCCACATCCAGTCGAGGTAGTAGAGGAGAGGGTCGATCTTGAGCGGTGCCGAACCCGGCACCGGGCGCTTCGGCGTCAGTTCGCCGGTGATCGCCGTCACCCAGTCGCGGGCGTAGGCGTCGAACGGCTTGTAGCGGTTGCCGTCGAGGACGGGCAGACGTCGAAGTTCGGAGAGGTCGAACGAGGCTTGGGGGATCTGTCCCGAGACGTCGACGGACAGAACGCAAGCCAACAGCGCGACGACGATGCGGCGGATCATGCGGATGTCCTTTGTGCGGATTCGGGCGTGGGCCAACGTCGGTTCCAACGGACGACGCTGAGGATCGGGGCGATCACCACGAGCAGGAAACCCGTGACGAACCCCAAAGTTCCTTGAGGATTCAGGCCGACGGCGACGGCGATGCCGAAGAGGACCGGTCCCGCTCCGACTTCGACGACGGCACCCACGGCGCGCCATACGTGGGCGGATGTGGACGCCCCCCGGCCTTCGAGATCCTTCCGGAGTCGGATGAGCGGCTTCTTCATGAAGAAGACCACGATCATCCCGAGGAAGACGATCGCCGTGGCGGGGTAGATCAACGCCAACCCAGGGTCGCGGTTGACCTGCAGGATCGTCGTGGTGCCTTCACCCGCGTAGCGCGCCTGATAGAGGCGCCATCCGTCGAGTCGAAGCGGATGGTTCATGTCGATCTTGATGTCCGCACCGTTCGGGAACTTGAGCGGGTGCTTCAGGACGCAGTACGACTCGTACGTGCGTGCTTGAGCGGACCCCGGGTAGAAGTCGCGATGGAAGTCCGTGAGCGTCAGCGAGAAGCCCAAATCGGCCGGTTTCGGAGTCCACGACACGCGGTAGACGCGTTGTCCGAGGGCGAAGCCTCGCGTGTTGAGTTCCTGATTCTCCAAAGCGAGCCAACGCGTGGGCGCGACTTCCTTGCCGTCGCGTTCGACGCGGAAGCGGGTCGCTTGCATGTCCGCTTTGTAGCCGACGAAATCGAACGCCTCTTCGATCGCCAACTTTCGGAACACCGCCGTCGGCGTGATCGTGATCGCGGGCATGGGGAGCGCGAGCTTTTCCCCGGGAACCACCGCGCCGTGCAAGCGCTCGCCGTCGGCCTTCGCGTAGACCCACTTCATCGTTCCGTCGACGTCGACGAAGAGAAGGGTGCCGCCGGGAACGTCGATGCGCGGCTTAGCACGCAGCCGTAGTTTGTAGGGGTTCTTACGATCGGAGAACGCGTCTTCGAAGAAGGCCAACGCGTTGAGGCGATCCTCTCCCTTCGCCGACTTGAGTCGGACCGCGACCGCCGGATTCGAAGGGTTCCCGGGGGATGTGTCGCGGAACGACTTGTCTTCGCCCTCGGGGGCGAGGTTGTCGGCCCACGCGGTCAGCGCGACTTCGACGTCGGTTCCGGGAATCGTCGCCGTGATCGCGAGCGGCGAGGGTTCGCCTTCGGCGCGCCCCGACTTGGGTTCGGGAACGTCGAGGGTCACGAGCACGGCGCCGTGCGCGTCGCAGACGTCGAGTTTCGCGGGCCACTCCGACGGTGTGTTGCGATGCAACGATTCGAACATCTCGGGCGGCGCGGGAAGGAGATAGGCTTCGAACTTGAAGTTGCCCATTCCGAACTGCGTCGAGGGAATGTCCGTGTCGTCGAGACGGAGGAGTTCGGTGCGGCCCGCGCTGACGAAAGTCACTTCGGATTCGACGCCGATGCGACGCCGATCCCCGCGATCCGTCCACTGTTGGCGGTAGCGACCGGTGCCGTAGTAGCGGTCGAACACGATGTCGAACGGCGCTTCGCCCTCCGGCCGAATGGTGAAGCGTTCGGTGGGTTCCTTCTTCGCGGGGTCGAGATCGAAGGTCGGCGAGGTGGTCAGAAGGCGGTTGCTCAGGATCTTTCCGTCCGGATCGAGCCGACGTTCTTCCACCACGATCTGGGATCGCGTCGCGAGTCCGATCGTGCGGGCG
Source organism: Planctomycetota bacterium (assembly GCA_017853435.1). Taxonomy (GTDB): domain Bacteria; phylum Planctomycetota; family CAIWVZ01; genus CAIWVZ01. The sequence goes on from JAFMJN010000058.1 coordinate 2,465, forward strand.
GTCGCGCCTTCGTTGATCGTCACCGCGCCTTCCATACCGAGGAGGAGCGACATCATCGAACCGACGGTCAGCGTCGCGAGACCGGCGTGAACCGTGAGCCAACCCACTTGTTCGAGTCGGAACGGCCATTTGCGGAAGGTCGCCGCCAACATCGAAAGGCCGGTGACGAAGAACAAACCACCGAACCACCAGGAACGATAGACGGCGTGTTGGACGGCCTTCGTTCCGTAACTCTCTTCGTAGAAGGTGCCGTACGCGGAGATCGCGGTGAGCGCGACGAGAAGCCCGATCCCGAACCAGAGATTGCCGATGGCGTGCGTGACGCGGCCGACCGCGCGGGTCGCGGGGCCGGGCATCCACGGTGTCGCACTCGGCGTCCCGGAGGCCCAAAGTGCGGCCATCGTGCCGGCGAATCCGGTGGCGATGGCGGCCAACATCGATTCGGTCGGATGGCGCGCGTCCGTACCCGCGATCGCAAGTCCGAGGGCGACGCACCATCCGGCGTGCCCGGCGAGGAACCACCAGGGGGTGCGCCCGCGGGATTCCGCGCCGAGGGCTCCGACGAGACCGAAGGCGAGGGAGGTCGCCATGGTCTTCGCGAGGAACGCGACGCGGTCGGGCGAGGCCCACGGGCCGCCCTCCGCGCGATCGAGGAACCATGGAACGACGATGAACGCGACGTCGATCGCCAGGAAAGCGATCAAGAACGCGAATACCGGAGACAGCGTGCCCGGTCCGGCGTCGAGGAGGCCGCCTTTGCGAGCGGGAGCGGTCGGGGAGGCCGGAGGAGATTGGGTCACGTGGTGTCTCGGTGGATCAGACGTTCATCGCGGCGATCTGCTCCCTCGCTTCGTTTCGGCGTCCGTCGTTCCAGGCTTCGACGGCTTGCGAGATCTTCATGGAACAGAACTTCGGGCCGCACATCGAACAGAACTCGGCCGATTTGAAGTACTCTTCCGGAAGGGTCGCGTCGTGCATTTCCCGAGCGCGCTCGGGATCGAGCGACAGCGCGAATTGCGTCTTCCAGTCGAAGGTGTAGCGGGCGCGGGAAAGCGCGTCGTCGCGGTCGCGGGCGCCCGGACGGTGGCGCGCCACGTCGGCCGCGTGTGCGGCGATCTTGTAGGCGACGATGCCTTGGCGGACGTCTTCCGCATCCGGCAGCCCCAAGTGTTCCTTCGGGGTGACGTAGCAGAGCATCGCGGCGCCGGACCAACCCGCGACGGCCGCTCCGATGGCCGACGAGATGTGGTCGTAGCCCGGTGAAATGTCGGTGACGAGCGGGCCGAGCACGTAGAAAGGCGCCTCGTTGCAGACCTTGATTTGGCGCTCGACGTTCATGCGGATCTGGTCGAGCGGGACGTGTCCCGGGCCCTCGACCATCACTTGCACGTCCGCTTCCCAGGCGCGCCGCGTGAGTTCGCCGAGCGTGTCGAGTTCGGCGAACTGAGCGCGGTCGGAAGCGTCGTGGAGGCATCCGGGGCGCAACGAATCGCCGAGCGACAGCGTGACGTCGTAACGGCGGCAGATGTCGAGCAGGCGATCGTAGTGGGTGTAGAACGGGTTCTCGGCGTGGTGGGACGTCATCCACTTCGCGAGGATGGCGCCGCCGCGCGAGACGATGCCCGTGATGCGCCCTTCGACCAACGGCAGATGCGCCATGAGGATCCCGGCGTGGATCGTCATGTAGTCGACGCCCTGTTGCGCTTGTCGCTCGACGACGTCGAGGAGAAGGTCGGCGGTCAGGTCTTCGACCTTCTTGACTTCTTCGAGCGCCTGATAGATCGGAACGGTGCCGATCGGAACGGTGCTCTTTCGAAGGATCGCGTGCCGGATGCCGTTGATGTCGCCTCCGGTCGAGAGGTCCATCACCGTGTCGGCGCCGAGCTTCAGGCAGACGTCGAGCTTCGCGAGTTCGCCCGCCACGTCCGAGGTCACGGCCGAGTTCCCGATGTTGGCGTTGATCTTGCATCGCGAGTTGATGCCGATCGCCATCGGTTCGAGTTCGGGGTGGGCGATGTTCGCCGGAATGATCATGCGCCCGCGCGCGACTTCGTCCCGGATGAACTCCGGATCGACGTTCTCGCGCATGGCGACGTAGAGCATTTCTTCCGTCATGACGCCCTTGCGGGCGTAGTGCATCTGCGTCACGCACGCGTCGCCGCGGCGCTTATCGATCCAGGTTGATCTCATGGTGGGCACCTCGCGCAAATCGCCGGATCTACGTTACGGTCCGCGGTGGTGCCGATCAACCCGAAAGGCGCGGTTTCGGCGCGTCGTTCCCGCGTGCAAATCCGCGATTTCTTCGGGTGCGCGCGCTACTTCGCCGGTTTGGCGGGGAAGTCGTCCTGCGTGATCGTCACTTCGGTGATCGCGCCGGCCTTGACGACGGCCTCGACGCGCTTCGCACCGAGCGTCTCGTGCCAAAGCGTGAGGGTTCGGGGACCCGGCGCGACGCCTTCGAGCAGGGTCGTTCCACGCGTATCGGTGATTCCCGCGGGGCCTTGCTTCAACACGACGACGTAGCCCCGCATCCAACCGTGGAGGGGGCACGAGACGACGTAGATCCCGCGTGCCGCGAGCTTGCCGACTTCGGTCTTTCCGTTCGGCTGCACGACTTCGGAAGTGAGCGACGCGCCGCCCAACGCCGCGATCGACGCGGCGTGCGTGAACGGATCTTCATTCGTGATCGTCAGCGGAGACGAGGGCGTCGCGAGCACCACATGCGGCTCGAAGCGGCAGCCCTTGTTGGCCATCACGGGCTTCTCCGAGATGGGTGCACCCGTGTCCGCCGAGCCGTCTTTCGCGGGGGTGACGGCGACGACCACGTTGCGGATGCCCTTCGTCGCGGCGTCGACGATCAACGATTCGTCGACGAGGATTCCGGAATCCGCGCAGGAATCACATACTTTCGCGTCGTCGGGGTTGCGCGACTTCCATTCTTTGGGGATCGCCGCGGGGCGGGAGGTCGGGGCCTCGCCCTTCCAATTCACCGTGATCCGCACGCTGCCCGTCGTCGCGGGGCGGGATTCCGGAGTTTGCGCGAAGGACGTCGTCGAGACGACGCAAAGAACCGCCGCCGTGATGAGGGATCTCATGGCCGGGAATGTTGCCCCGGCGGTCACGGCGGCGGAATGTCGGTCAGATCTTGCGGTAACCCAAGTCCTTCACGACTTGGAGAATTTCGCCCCATGAGGGGAACGGGCGGTGCTTCGTAGCCTTGAAGGTTTCGATGGCGCGGATGAACTCGAGGGTGTCGTCGTCCACGGGCGTCGTGAACTGGGACACGCGTTCGGGCTTCTCGGCTTTGACGGGGGTTTTTCGTTGACGCATACGCAATACTCCGGCCCTTCTATCGGAGGATTGCGCGGTCGAAGTTTTCAGGTCTTCGCGGTGCGGTTTGATTTACGGAACGACGGCCGAAATGCCGCTTTCGTCGACGTCTTTGATGATCCCGCGTTCGGTCACGATGCTCGTGATCAGTTCCGCGGGTGTGACGTCGAATGCGGGAGCGAAAGCGCGCGCACCCGGCGCCGCCACCGGAACTCCGCGCAGCGTGAGCACTTCCGATTCATCGCGTTCTTCGATCGGAATTCCCCGTCCGTCCTTGATCCGTCTGTCGAACGTCGTGGTCGGCGCGACGACGTGGAACGGAATCCCGTGGCGTTTCGCCAACACGGCCACCATGTAGGTGCCGATCTTGTTCGCCGTGTCGCCGTTGCGGGCGATGCGATCGGCCCCGACGAGGACGCGATCGACGCCGCCGCGCGCCATGAGAAGGCCGACGGAGTTGTCGCAGAGGAGCGTGACGGGAATCTCCGCGCGCACCATTTCCCACGCCGTCAGCCGCGCGCCTTGGAGCAGCGGACGGGACTCGCACGCGAAAACTTCGATGTTCTTGCCTTCGTTGTGCGCGGCGTAGACGGCGGAGAGCGCCGTGCCGTCGCCGGTCGTCGCCAACCAACCGGTGTTGCAGTAGGTGAGGACGCGTTCGCCGTGGGCGATCAGCGAAGACCCCCAACGGCCCATGGCGCGGGACGCGGCGGATTCCTGTTCGAGCAGCGATTCGGCGGCCTCGCGCGCGCGGACGCGGGCGTCGTCGGGGGACTTGGCGAGCAGCGCGATGTCGCGCGAGCGCTCGACGGCGAATCGCAGGTTGATCGCGGTCGGACGCGCGTCGGCGATGCGTTCGCACGTCCGACGGAATCGCGTTTCGAAGCCGTCGTCGGGCGTCTCGAGGGCCGCGAGCCAAACCGCTCCCGCGCCCGCGACACCGATGGCCGGTGCGCCGCGTACGGCGAGGCGCGCGATCGCGTCGATCACGGCGTCGACCGTCGTCAGCGACAACCACACTTCCCGCTCGGGAAGCTTGGTTTGGTCGATGATGACGATGCCTTCCGCAAGGATCCGGACGGCCCTCGGGAGGCTGTTCACCCGTCGAGCTCCGGCACGGAGCGTCCGACGATGGTCTCGTAGATTTCCACGTACCGGGCCTGAGCGAGTGCTTGGACGTCGGCCGGAATGCGCGGCGGCGGCGACTGCTTGTCCCACGGCTGCGTTTCGAGCCAGTTACGCACGACCTGCTTGTCGTAGGAGGGCGGATCGCCGTCCGGAAGATGCGCCGCGGCGTCGGACGCTTTCCAGAAGCGGCTCGAATCGGGCGTCAGCACTTCGTCGACGAGAAGGGTCTTTCCGCGTCGATCGCCCCACTCGAGCTTCGTGTCGCAGATGACGATGCCGCGCGAACGCGCGTGATCGGCGCAGCGCGTGTAGACCAAAAGCGACTTGTCGCGAAGTTCGGACGCGAGCGCGGATCCGAGTTCGTGCTGCATGCGTTCGAACGACACGTTTTCGTCGTGGCCCGCTTTCGCCTTCGTCGAGGGAGTGAACAGCGGCGGCTTGAATTCGGCGTTCTTGCGCAAGCCCGTGGGCAGTTCGATGCCGCAGAGGCGCCCCGTCGCTTGGTAGTCCTTCCAGCCGCTGCCGAGGAGGAATCCGCGAACGATGCATTCGAACGGATGGACGTGCGCCTTCTTCACGAGGACCGAACGTCCCCGGAGAACGTCGGCGTGGCGCTTCACGGCGTCGGGCATTCGGCGCGGATCGGTTTCGACGATCTGGTGCTCGACGGACGTGCCGAGGTACGAGAACCAAAAAAGCGACAGCTGCGTGAGCACGATGCCCTTGCCCGGGACGGGGTCCGGGAGGATGTGGTCGAACGCCGAAATGCGGTCGGTGGCGACGAGAAGCAGATGGTCGTCGTCGACCTCATAGACGTCGCGGACCTTGCCGCGGTGGAAGGGGCGGAGACCGTCGAGGGATGTAGTGGCTAGGGCTCGCACGATGGCGGCATCCTAGCAACGGGGGACGGCGGGAGGGGGGAGGGCGTCAGGACGCCCGACGGATCACGTGCTCGCGGATTTTGCGGATGTCCGAACCGGCGATTTCGAGGAATTCCACGCCTGATTCGAATGACCCGTTGAGAACCTGGGTCACGTGGACCACGCGTCCGATCACGTCGACGATGTCGTCCCCGAGAGCGATCGAGAACCGCCATCGGTCGCCCACCGTGAAGGGCTTCGTGTTTTGAATCCGGACCCCGTGCTCGTTGATGTCGAGAGTGACTCCCATACCGAGCGCGGCGAATCGGTCCATCGCGATGGGATCCGATTCGACGATGAGGTGACCCGCGTCATAGCGGCGGGCACTGCGTCGGTCGTAGGGCATCATGAAATGAGTCGTCTCCGGGAGGCCAGCGGCCTCGCGTACGTACGGATCCCGATCGGGGTGTCGGGACGGATCAGTCTACCTTCTCGCCCCTCGGCGTGTCGGTTACTTTCAACGAGATGCGGCTCATTTTTTCATTGTGTTTCCTCGTCGTCTGCGGCGCTTTCGCGCAGCGAACGGCGCTTCCCGCAGACGCGGTGACGCGCGCGCGAGGGCTCTCGACGATGATCGAGAAGGGCCTCGTGCGACAGGACGCACTGAAGGCGGAAGGGCGCGGTCACCTCGTCGCCGCGATCCCCGAGTACGCCGCGAAAGCTCAAGCCTCGGGCGCCTTCGTCGATATCGTGTTGCACGCCCGCATCTTGGCCCTCGCGGGCGCAAACGCGGATTCCGAAGCGCGATTCGCCGAAGCGCGCGCGATGGAACCCGCCTCGCCGTGGCCGGTTTTCGGTGTGGCGACGTGCAAGGCGCTCGCCGGAGAAAAGGTCGCGGCGATTTCGCTTTTCGAAGAGACGCTCCATCTCGATCCCGAGTGGTGGCGATCTCTGGAGCCGCTTTCCGGGTTGTATTTGAATACGGGACGCCCCGTCGACGCGGAGCGCGTGTTGGCGCGTCTCGTGAAGGTGCGCCCGGAAGACGCTTCGGCGTTCGCGACGCTCGGTCAATTGCGGCTCCTCATCGGTCAAGCATCGGGTTCGGCCGACGCCTATGCGCGTGCCGTCGCGTTGCGTCCCGAGGATCCCACTTACCGCCGTGCCTTCGGTATCGCCTGCCGCCGAGCGGGGCGCTACGACGAAGCGCGTGCGGCGTTCGAGGCCGACCTCGCCGCGCGTCCGAAGGACTATCGCGCGCACGTCCAACTCGCCTACCTCGAGGAATGGCAGGGCCGCAACGCGGTGGCCGCGGATCGATTCCGCAAAGCCGCCGATTTCGCTCCGACCCCCGCCGACCGCGACGTCTGCATGAAGAAGGCCGCCGACTTGGAGGCCCTTCCTTCGCAGGACGAGATCGCCGCCGCCCGAAGGTCGCCCGCGCAGTGGGCGGAGGTCCTTACCGGATCGAAGGATCCGAAGGTCGCCGTCGAGGCGGCTCAACGTCTCGCCGCGATGCCGCCGACCGTCGCCGAATCGACGCGCGCTCTCGTCGGCGCGGTGCGGCACCCCGTCCCCGCCGTCCGCATCCTCGCGATCAGGGCGTTGTCCGCGCGGTTTCCGGGCTCGACGGACCTGCTCACCGTCTACAAAATCCTCTCGCGCGACGCGGATCGCGGCGTGCGCGCGATGGCGATCCGCGCACTCGGAGACCTCGCCGTCGATGAAGTCGTTCCGACGTTGATTCCGCTGCTCGCCGAAACCGACCCGTACGTCTTTCGGGAGGTGCACGAGGCTCTCTACCGTGCCGCCCCCGCCTTCGTGACGCCGATCTACCCGCTCGCCGACGACGGGACCGCGCGCGCGGCCTTGGTGAAGGAGTGGCAAGCCTGGTGGGCGGAGAACGCCGACCGCTACCGTCGCTTCCTGCGCTGACCGCCGCGCTTTCCGCAACTCCCCGCCCTTGCTAGACTTCGGAACCCGGACAACGGGCGTAATCGGAGCGAGTCCATGCATATTCGCGCGGCCATCATGACAGGGGTGATCGTTGCCGGTCTCGTCGCGCAGGGCGACCCCGCTCGACTTCGCGAGGACACCCTCCGCGACATCGGCGGAGGTGCGCCGGTGGATGACCTCGCTCGTGCGCGTGCCAAGTGGCCGCAGCAGGACGGCGAGATCGAAGAAGCCCTCGCCCGACAGGATGCGGCGCGGGCGGCGGGGGAGGAAGAGTTCCGGAAATCGGTCGCCTTCTACGAGAACAAGGCGGCGGTTCGCGAAACGGCGGTTTCCCTCTACCTCTACGGCCGTGTGCTCGGCCTTTCGGGGCGTATCGAGGAGGCGCGTACGAAGTTCGAAGCGGCCCTCAAACTCGATCCGTTTCTGCCGTGGGCTCACCATGGACTCGCGACCTGCCTCGCGACCACCGACCGACTGGACGAGGCCGCCAAGGCGTACCGCCGAGCGCTCGACTTGAATCCGAACTTTTGGCGTTCGTACGAGCCGCTTTCCGGGGTCTTGATGCGCCTCGGGCGCGCGTCCGAAGCCGAACCGCTCCTGCGGAAGTTGGTGGTGACACGTCCCGGCGAAGCGTCCGCATGGATCACGCTCGGAAAGCTCGAAGCGTTCCGCACGCGTTACGGCGAAGCCGCGGCCGCCTTCGAAAAGGCACTCGAAATCCGACCGAACAACGACGAAGCGCTGCGTTTGCTCGCGTTCACGCTCCGGAAGGGGGACCGACTCGACAAAGCCCTCGAGATCTACTCCCGGATGCTGGAACGCAATCCGAAGGACTACGCGATTCACATCGCACTCGGCGAGGTCAACGAACGGCTCGGCGAGAACGCGGTCGCGGCGGGGTATTTCGAGAAGGCGGCCGAACTCGCTCCCGCCGGCTCGGCGACCGAAAGTTCCGACCTGCAGAAGCACGCGCAGGAACTCCGTGAGCGCCCCGCGAAGGAGAAACGCAGTCCGCGTGCGAAGACGCCGCGCGAATGGTGCGAGATCCTTTTGAACTCGACGGAAGAAGAACGCTGCCTCGAAGCGATCCGCGTCCTCGCCGCGTACCCGCAGATCGACGAAGACGTCCACAAGGCGATCCTTCGCAGCCTCAAGAATCCGAGCGGCAAGGTGCGTACCCTCGCGATTCGCGCGCTCGCCGACCGATACGGTCCCGCGATCGGCGAACTCGTGCCGTTGCTCTCGCTTTTCATCGACGACAAAGATCGCAACGTGCGCGCCTTCGCGGTGCGCGCTCTCGGCGATTCCCGCGAACCGTCCGCCGTTCCCGCATTGATCCGCGCGCTCTCGGATGCCGATCCCTATGTGTTCCGCGAAGCGCACCGCGGCCTCGTCCTCGCCACTCCGGCGATGATCGACGCCGTTCTGCCCGAACCTCTCGACGCCGCACGCATCGGGAAAACTCGGGCCGATTGGAAGTCCTGGTACGAGGAAAACCGCGACCGCTACCGGAAGTACGAACCCAAGGAGGACGGACGGTGACTCGAGGCAGCATCATGGTGGCGGGCGGAGCGGGCTACATCGGTAGCCATTGCCTTCGGCATCTTCGTGAACACGGCATCGACGCCTTCGCGTACGACAATCTCTCCGAGGGTCATGCGGCCGCCGTTCTCGATGCGCCGCTCGTCGAAGGCGAACTCGACGACCGCGCACGACTCGTCGCGGTGATGAAGGAGCGCAACGTCCGCGCGGTGTTCCACTTCGCGGCCTCCTGCTACGTCGGCGTGTCGGTGAAGGATCCCGAGGCCTACTACCGCAACAACGTCGCCACGACGCTCGAACTTCTCTCCGCGATGCGGGAAGCGGGAGTCAACACCTTCATCTTCTCGTCGACCTGCGCCACCTACGGGAATCCCGTGCAGGAATTCATGGACGAGACGCATCCGCAGCAGCCCATCAACCCGTACGGATGGACGAAGTTCATGGTCGAGAAGATGCTCGCCGACTTCGCCCACGCCTACGGCCTCAAGTGGGTCGCGCTCCGCTACTTCAACGCGGCGGGAGCGCATCCCGACGGCCGCATCGGCGAAGACCACGATCCCGAGACGCACCTGATCCCGATCGTGTTGCAGGTGGCCCAAGGAACGCGGGACGGACTCATGGTCTACGGCGACGATTACGCGACGCCCGACGGCACGTGCATCCGCGATTACATCCACATCCTCGACCTCGCGGAAGCCCATCGCCTCGCGATGGACTACCTCGATCGCGGCGGTGCGAGCACCGCGTTCAATCTCGGCAACGGTGCCGGTTACTCCGTCCTCGAAGTCATCAAGGCGGCGGAGGCGGTCACGGGGTGCAAGATCCCGTTCAAGATCGGGCCGCGTCGCGAAGGCGATCCCGCGCGTCTCGTCGGCCAATGCCGCCGTGCGCAGGACGTGCTCGGTTGGAAACAGAAGTTCGGCGATCTCAAGACGATTCTCGAGACGGCGTGGAACTGGCATCGTGCGCATCCGAAGGGATACGGCGACTCTTAAAAAGGGGTAGGGCATGAATCTCGCTTCACGCGCGCGGTGCGGCGCCGTGTGGATCGTGGTGGTCGTATTGGCGTCGTCGCTCGTCGCGCAGGACGGGCGTGCGGCGGCCGCGGCGCGTGTTCGGAAACTCGTCGACGCGGCGCGTTCACCGAAGATGCAGGTGGGCGTCGTGTGGGGCGACGCCGGTGCGGCGCCGTCCGCCGCCGAAGGTGATCTCGGCCCGCTCGTTCCGGCGAGCAATCAGAAGGTGCTGACGTCGATCGCCGCCGTCGCGCGCCTCGGACTCAACCACGAATTCGCGACCGGTTTCTATGCGATGGGACCGATCGCGAACGGCGCATTGAACGGTCACCTGCGCGTCGTCGGAGACGGGGATCCGTCATTCGGCATCCGCGACCATGGTGAAACCCTCGGCGTGTTCCGCACCTTGGCGACGCGCTTCAAGGAACAGGGGGTGACGCGGATCACGGGCGACATCCTCTGCGACGACGCCGCGTTCGATCAGGACTTCACCGGCCCGGATTGGCCGAAGGGATTGCCGACCACCACCTACCTCGCGCAGGTTTCGGCGCTGTCGGTCGACGAAGGTCTCGCCCGGCTCATCGTCTCGCCGAAGGACGGCGGCGGATTTCGTGTCGCGCCGGTGCCCGACGTGGGGACCGTTTCCGTCGGAGCGCTCACGGTGAAGACGGTGGGCAAGCGGCAGGACGGTGGTCTCGCCTTCGACCGCCCCGACGGATCGAACGTCCTTTCGGTGAAGGGCGGATGGTTCGGCACCGCGCCTCAGACCCACGAAGTCGCGATTCACGATCCGACTCTTCATTTCGGGCGTTGCCTCGTCGCCGCGTTCCGTCAAGAAGGAATCGCCATCTCGGGTTCGGTGCGTCGCCCCGGCGCGTCCGAGCGCCAAGGCGGGACCGAAGTGGTGCGCCTCACCACGCCGCTCGCGCGCGTGCTTCCCGCCATGCTGAAGGAAAGTCAGAACCATCGTGCGGAGATGATCCTGAAACATCTCGGTGCGGCCACCGGACGCGGTGGTTCCTTCAAGGGCGGCAGCGAGGCCGTCGCGGAATCACTTTCCGGGCTCGGGGTCCAGTTGAAGGACTGCGTGTTGATGGACGGCTCCGGGCTTTCGCGCTCGAACCGCATCACGGCCCGCGCTCTCTACGACGCGCTGTCGATCATGGGGAAGCGGCCCGATTTCGAAGCCTATCGGGATCTTCTCGCGGAGCCCGGCGAAGAGGGCACGTTGCGTCGTCGTCTGCCGTCGCTTCGTAATCGAATGGCCGGAAAGACCGGAACGCTCAACAACGTCAAGACTCTTTCCGGCTACGTCCTCACCAAGGACCAACGTTGGATCGCGTTCGTCGTCCTGTGCAACGGCCCCGAGGCGGAAGGCCGCGGCGGGGCGCTGCAGGACGCGGTCGTCGAGGCTCTCGCCGCATCGGGAAATCCGTGACCGGCGGACTCTTCGAGTTGCCGCCGCCTCCCGAACCTCCGAAGGAGGCGGCGCCTCTCGCGGAGCGGATGCGTCCGCGATCGATCGACGAGATTCTCGGACAGGAAGCGACGCGCGACGGAGCGCTCCTGCGATCGTTGATCGACGGCGGGCGCATCCCGTCGCTTCTTCTGTGGGGGCCTCCGGGGTGCGGGAAGACGTCCCTCGCACGGCTCTTGGCCGAGGTGACGGGGCTTTCGTTTCTGCCGTTCTCCGCGGTGCTCGGCGGGGTGAAGGAACTTCGTGAACGGATCGACGAAGCGCGCCAACTGCTCCGACGCGGAACGCGGGCGTTGCTGTTCGTCGACGAGATCCACCATTTCTCGAAGAGTCAGCAGGATGCCCTGCTGCCGCACGTCGAATCGGGACTGGTCACGTTGGTCGGAGCCACGACCGAGAATCCTTCGTTCCACGTGAACGCGGCGCTGCTGTCGCGCTGCACCGTGGTCCCGCTCAAGGCGGTTCCGGAGGCCGACTTGGCGGAGTTGGCGCGACGGGCGCTCGTCGACGTCGATCGGGGATTGGGACGCTTCGCGATCACCCTCGACCCGGTCACGCTCGGCACGCTGGTGGCGACGAGCCACGGCGACGTGCGGGCGATGTTGAATCGTCTCGAAGCGCTCGTGACCGCCGCGGCCGCGCGCGGCAAGGGCCGGACGGTGGCGCCCGAGGAGGCGGCGCGTCTTCTCGCCG
>JAFMJN010000273.1 GCA_017853435.1 Planctomycetota bacterium
CGGACGGGCACGTCATTGCGCGGTCCGCCTTTCGACGTGTCGTTCCGTCGATCCGAGAGTCCGCGCGACGGGACGGCTAACATGGCTCGGTGCCGCGACGCTCGTATCGCGGGGGAGACGCATGAACGACGACATCCCGTTCGACGCGCGTATCGTCGAGGCCAAGATCAAGTGGGCGCGCCAGGGACGGAAGCCCTACCCGCCGCCGACGAGTTCCCGCAAGGACCGACTCCCGCCGGGGCAGCACGAGGCGCGCGGTTGGCCCGTGCTCGATCTCGGCATCACGCCGACCGTGACGCCGGAGACGTTTCGATTGGACGTCACCGGGCTCGTCGATCGACCGCGGTCGTTCACGTTCGACGACCTGATGGCGCTACCGCAGACCGAAGACGTTTCGGACTTTCACTGCGTCACGACGTGGAGCACGTTCGACAACCGTTGGGCGGGGATTCGGTTCCGCGACCTGTGCCGCGACGTCGGGCCGAAGGCGTCCGCCGCGTTCGTCACGTTCGGATCGTACGACGGCTACACGACGAATCTGCCCTTCGACGCCTGCGTGGACGACGACGTCCTGATCGTGCATGCGTGGAACGGACGTCCCCTCGAACGCGTCCATGGAGGGCCGTTCCGCATGATCGTTCCCAAACGGTACGCGTGGAAGTCCGCCAAGTGGCTGCGTTCCGTCGAATTCCACGCGGACGACCGTCCCGGATTCTGGGAGGTCCGGGGCTATTCCAACACGGCCTTTCCCTTCGACGACGACCGCTTTTCCAGCTGAGATTTTCGATGTCCCTCAAACACACCGATCCGCAGGCGTACGCGTTGCTCGAACGGGAATGCCGTTTCCGTGCCGAGTCCTTCGATCTCGTCCCCAGCGACAACCACCCGAGTCCGTCCGTCCTCGAAGCGGAACGGATGTACCCGCTGTTCTATTCCGAGAACGACGGACGCAACTTCTACTACCCCGGCTGCGTGACGGTGAAGGAGGTCGAAGAACTTGCGAAAGCCCGTGCTTTGGCGCTCTTCCCGGGCGCGGAACACGTGAACGTCAAGCCGACCGACGGGACTCGCGGAAACGAAGCCGTCTATCGTGCGCTTCTTCGCAACGGCGACACGATCCTCTCGCTCGGATTGGCGGACGGCGGACACCTCTCGCACGGACTCAAGTGGAACTACTCGGGGCAGGACTACAAGATCGTTTCGTACGAAGTCACCTCCGACGGCCGCCTCGACTACGACCAAATTCGTGAACTCGCGCTCCGCGAAAAGCCCAAGATGATCATCGCGGGCGGATCGTCGTGCCCGTTCCAATTCGATTTCGCCACCTTCGGCGCGATCGCCAAGGAATCCGGCGCCCTCCTCCACGCCGACATCTCGCACTTCGTCGGTCTCGTGATCACGGGGCATCACCCGAGCCCGTTCCCGTTCGCGGATTCGATGATGACGACCGTTCAGAAAACGTTGAAGGGCCAGAAGGGGGCCATCGCGTTCTGCCGAGCCTCCGAAGCGCGGAATCTCGATCGCTCGGTATTCCCCGGAGTCATGGCCCACGCGACCGGCGCGCAATTGCTCGCGAAGGCCGTGGCGTTCGCCGAAGCCGCGCAGCCGTCCTTCAAGACGTACATCGATCGCGTCGTCGAGAACATTCAGGCGCTCGCCTCCGAATTTCTCGCGTGCGGTTTCAAACTGGTCGCCGGGGGGACGAAGACGCATCTCCTCATTCTCGATCTCCGCGGAATGTCCATGAACGGCAAGGAAGGCGAAGCCAAACTCGAAGCGGCGGGTTTGCTCGCGAACAAGCAACTCGTTCCGAAGGATCCCAATCCGCCGACGATCACGTCGGGGATCCGCTTCGGCTCGCCGGCCGTCACCGCGCGCGGGCTCGGCCCGGACGACATGCGTGCGATCGCCCGTTGGGTGAAGCGCCTGCTTCTCGACGGAGAAGATCCGGCACGCGTGCGGGAAGAAGTGAAGGCGTTGGCGTTGCGTCATCCGGTACCGGGGCTCGGGTCATGAACATCCGCATCCGTCTCTTCGTCGGACTTTGTGTTTTCGCGTCGTGGATTTCGGCGCAGATCACCGGCGTCGCCTACACGGTGACCGTGAAGGCCGACGTCCTCGATCGCACCTTCGTGTCGATGACCGTTTCCGGAACTGCGGCGGAGGGCGTATCGATCGAAATGCCCGCGTGGTCGCCGGGGGCCTACGAGTTGCGCAACTACTGGAAACTCCTCCGAAACGTCGAGGCCACCGACGCCGACGGGAAGACGGTCGCGGTCACGCATCCGTCCGACGTCCGGTGGACCGCGGCTCCCGCGAAGATGCCGATCACCTTCTCCTACGATCGTCTCGAACCCGCGTCGGGATTGTTCGGTGCCGAGGGCACGAAGCCCCGGTCCGGAAAACGGGAGCACGTCGCGTTCAATCCGACGGATACCTACGCCTACGTGGTCGACGGCAAGCAGGCGCCCTGCACCCTGAAACTCGTCGTTCCCGACGGATGGAAGCACGACGTGCCTTTGGCACCCGGCAACGGTCCGGGCGTCTACGTCGCGCCGGACTACGACACGCTGGCGGACGCCACCGTCGAGATGGGCAAACTGCGGATCCACACCTTCATGGTGGGCGGGATCCGCTACACGTTGACCCTCGATCGCGACGATCCGAAGTTTCCCATGGAGTCCGTCGAGAACTTGCTGCGTCCGATGATTCGGCATTCGATCGGGATGATGGGGGGCACGGCTCCGTTCGAGCGCTACAGCTTCCAGATGCACGAGGGGCCCGGGTACGGTCTCGAGCATCTCTCTTCCTGCACCATCGCCGTTCCCTACTTCCTGCTGCGTCAGGCGCCGGGGCAGTTCGACACGTTGTTCGCCCACGAGTTCTTCCACCTTTGGAACGTGAAGCGTATTCGTCCGAAGGTGCTCGGTCCGTTCGACTACACGGGGCCGTGTCGGACCAAACATCTTTGGATGTCCGAAGGGGTGACCGATTACTACGCCGATTTGATCTGTTGGCGCACGGGCATCACGAAGGATGAGGTGTTCCGTCAAAACCTTCTCGGCGAAATCCGTCGTCTCCAGTCGAATCCGCAGCGGTTGAAGGAGTCCGTGGCCGCGGCGTCGATGTCCGCTTTCGATCGCGGCTATTCGGGGTTGTCGACGCTCGATTACTACAACAAAGGCAAGCTCATCGGCCTCTGTCTCGATCTCCACATCCGACGCGAGACCG
>JAFMJN010000274.1 GCA_017853435.1 Planctomycetota bacterium
GACCCGCGTCGGGCGACCGACGGGGTGGTCGGTCCTGACGCGCCTGCAGGCGATCCGCGAAACACGCGAAGTCGTGCTCGACGCCTTCAAGACGGCCATGCAGAACCCGAATCTCGCGATGCGAGCCTTGGGAACGGTGGGAGCCGCGCTGAACGAATCGAGGAAGATCAACCTCCGGTTCGACCATGCGCCCCGGGGCACTCCTTGGGAAGCGCTCGACCCGTTGTGCCGCGCGTCGCTCGCGTGGGACGGCCTCGCCGATCGCGGCCGCACATGGTTGGACGATCGGACGCTGTTCCTCTGTCCGCTGCTCGGGGTCGTCACGGCCTCGGAGCGCATCCCCGACTACCGCTGCCCTCCGGGGGCGAAGCTTCCCGAGATCGGTTCCGTCCACAAATTCTGGAAGGACGCGGTGTCGTCCACCCGGAATCGTCTGACCAAGCACGAAACCGTCGTGTCGTTCCTGCCGAAGCGCATGAACGCGTTGTGGGACGCCGACGACACGCCCCGCGATGTGCGGGTGGTCCGTTTCGCGCGGCGCGACCGCGGAACGATGAACGGTGAGACCGCCGCCGTCCCTCGGTTGACCGGCGAGGCGTTGAATTGGATGGCGGGCGCCGGAGCGCCGACCATGGATCGCCTTCGCGAGTTCACCTCGAGCTTGGGGCATCGTCACGACCCGTCGCTGGAATCCGAGGAGTCCGGATTCCCGCTGATGGTCTTCGTGCGCGGCTGATCAGCCGCGCTTGCGGAACGGGCGGTAGCCCACCGACCGCGGTGCGGGCTTTCGATCCGCGCCCGAGGGTGCGGAGCCTTCCTTTTCGTCGTCGGGCAGTTTCTGCTCGCGATCGCGATAGCCCGTGAAGGCATCCCAGTCGCGGTCCTCCGGACGCCGCCCCTTTTCGTGGACGAAGCGACCGAAATCCGATTCCGCCCGCGCGCGTCGCGCGTCGAGGGCTTCCTTCGGGGCGGTCGCGGGGATGAGCGCGTCGCAGCCGTCGCCGATGAGTTCGGGGCGTCCCGCTTCCATCAGCGCCTTGCGGACCTCGAACCAGTTCTCCGGTTTGAACCACTGCATGAGCGCACGCTGCATGCGGCGATCGCGGAGATTGCGCGCGATCGGCACGGGCTCGAGCGTCTCCGGGTCGAGTCCCGTCCAATACATGGCCGTGGCGAGGTCCATCGGGGAGGGAATGAAGTCCTGCACCTGGCGCGGGCGATAGCCGTTGCGCTTGAGGAACAGGGCGAGTTCGATCATCGCCGGAAGGTCCGAGCCCGGATGCGACGCGATGAAGTAGGGGACGAGGTACTGCTCCTTGCCCGCCTTCGCCGACGCCTCTTCGAACGCGTCCGAAAACGCTTCGAAGTCTTTCCGGTTCGGCTTCTTCATACGCTTCAGCACACCGTCGTCGACGTGCTCGGGCGCGACCTTGAGATGCCCCCCCACGTGGTGACGGGCGAGTTCTTCCAGGTATTCGGGGCTCAGACGGGCGAGGTCCATGCGGACGCCGCTCGCGATGTTGACTTTCTTCACACCGTCGGCCTCGCGCACCTTCCGCATGAGGTCGATCACGGGGCCGTGGTCGGTGCCGAGAAGTTTGCAGACGGTCGGGAAGATGCACGAGAGTCGACGGCAGACGGCTTCGACTTCGGGCTTGGTGCACTTCATCCCGTACATGTTGGCCGTCGGCCCGCCCAAGTCGGAGATCGTGCCCTTGTAGCCGGGCAATCCTTTGAGCGATTCGACTTCGCGCACGACGGATTCCGGAGATCGCGACTGAACCGGGCGACCCTGATGCGTCGTGATCGAACAGAACGTGCATCCCGCGAAGCAGCCGCGCATGATCGTGACGGACGACCGCATCATCTCTTCGGCGGGCACCGGCGCGGTGTACGACGGATGGGCGGTGCGGCGATAGGGAAGGTCGTAGACCGCATCCATCTCCTCGGTGGAGAGGGGAAGACGCGGGGGATTTTGGACCACGACGCGATCGCCGTGACGCTGCGTGAGGCGACGCGCGTTGTGCGGGTTCGACTCCTTGTGCATCGTCGCCGTCGCCTTCGCGAAGACGACTTTGTCGTCGCGCATCGCTTCGTACGTCGGCAATTCCAACGTGTCGTTCTTCGGAAGGGTGTCCGTCCGCATGGAGGCCGGGAAGTCCGGAACGGCTTCCTTCGCTCCGAGCAGGTACGCCGTGCCGCGCAGGTCGCGAAGGCCGCGGATCGGTTCGCCGTCGGCGAGACGTCCCGCGATTTCCAGGATGTTCGCTTCGCCCATCCCGTAGACGAGGAGGTCGGCCTTCGAGGAAACGAGGACCGACGGACGCACCGTGTCGCTCCAGTAGTCGTAGTGGGTGAAGCGACGCAGGGAGGCTTCGACGCCGCCGATGACGACGGGGATACCCGGGTACGCTTCCTTGCAACGTTGCGCGTAGACGTTCGTCGCGCGGTCGGGTCGAAGCCCCGCGCGGCCTCCCGGCGAGTACGCGTCGTCCGAGCGCGGCCGTCGGTTCGCCGTGTAGTGATTGATCATCGAATCCATGTTTCCGGCGGACACGGCGAAGAAGAGCCGGGGGCGTCCGAAAGCACGGAAGGCGTCCGCCGATTGCCACGGCGGTTGCGACAGGATCGCGACTTTGAATCCCTGCGCTTCGAGCACGCGTCCGAGAATCGCCATCGCGAACGACGGGTGATCCACGTAGGCGTCGCCCGTGACGATGACGACGTCGACCTCGGACCAACCGCGGGCGCGGGTCTCGTCGGGCGTCATCGGGAGGAACGGAGCGTGACTCGGCACGCCTTAGGTTAGCATCGCCCCGTGCTGATCGTCGCACTCAAGATGCTCGCCCGGGACAGGGCGAAATTTCTGTCGATCGTGATGGGGGTGACCTTTGCGGTTTTCCTCATCGTCGAGCAAGGCTGCGTGTTTACGGGGCTTATGCGACGGTCGGGCGCCATCATCCTCGACACCAAGTCGGTCGACTTGTGGGTGTTCGACGCCCGCGTGAAGACGGTCGACGACCTGCGTGCCCTCAAAGATTCGGATTTGTGGAGAGTGCGCGACGTCGAAGGGGTCGAGTGGGCGACCCGGTGGTTCAAGGGGGCCGCGCGCGCCAAACGCCTCGACGGACGCTACGAGAACGTCCTCGTGATCGGCGTCGACGACGCCACCATGATCGGGGCTCCGTCCGCGATGGTCGAAGGGTCGGTCGCCGATCT
>JAFMJN010000275.1 GCA_017853435.1 Planctomycetota bacterium
TGGCACTCGCCAACAAGGAATCGTTGGTGACGGCCGGGCCCCTCGTGATGGCGCGCGCCGCGGCGACCGGGGCCGAAGTCATTCCGGTGGATTCGGAACACAGTGCGATTTTCCAATGTCTCCGATCCGGCGGAGTCGCCGACGTCGAGACGTTGATCCTCACCGCGAGCGGAGGCCCCTTCCGTACGTGGGACGCCGCACGCATCGCGTCGGCGGGCCCCGCGGATGCGCTGAACCATCCGACCTGGAAGATGGGACCGAAGATCTCGGTCGATTCAGCGACGTTGATGAACAAGGCGCTCGAAGTGATCGAAGCGCGTTGGATCTTCGACGTCCCCGCCGATCGCATCGACGTCGTCGTTCATCCGCAGTCCATCGTGCATTCGATGGTTCTGTTCAAGGATCGCTCGATGATCGCGCAACTCGGTCTACCGACCATGAAGGTGCCGATCCAATACGCCTTGACGCACCCCGAGCGAACGATCGCCGACACTCCGACGTGGGATGTCGCCAAGTTCGCGACGTTGAATTTCGAATCGCCGCGGCGGGACGTTTTCCCCGCCCTCGATCTCGGCATGTGGGCCGCGCGGGAAGGCGGTCTCCTCGGAACCGTCCTGAACGCCGCGAACGAAGCGGCCGTCGCCGCGTTTCTCGACGGTCGACTTTCGTTCCCCGACATCACGCGTCGCGTGACCCGCACGATGGAACGTTGGCGCAACGACGTTCCCATCACTCTCGAACACGTTCACGCCGCCGATGCTTGGGCGCGTGAGGAAGCCGCGCGTCCATGAATGCCGTCGACTTGGCCTACAATCTTCTGACGATCTTCGGCATCGCGTTCGTCATCTTCGTTCATGAATTGGGGCACTTCTTGGCGGCCCGTTCGGTGGGTGTCCGCGTCGAAGCCTTTTCGATCGGCTTCGGGCCCCGGCTGTTCGGCTTCAAGCGCGGCGATACCGACTGGAAGATCTGCCTCATTCCTCTCGGTGGGTTCGTCAAGATGGCGGGTGAGCAGATCGCCACCCCGGACGCCCCCTCGCATTCGGCCGCACCGGATGAATTCCTCGCGAAGACGTTCCTCCAAAAAACGTGGATCATCTCGGCCGGCGTGATCATGAACATCGTCTTCGCGGCGGTGGCACTGCCGCTCGCGTTCGCGATCGGCGTTCCCTTCGAGCCGCCGGTGATCGGCGCGGTGAAGCCGGGTGGAGACGGTTGGAAGGCGGGACTGCGCGCCGGCGACCGCATCACGCACGTCGACGGGACGGCGATGTTGGCGTTCGAAGATCTCGCCACCGCGATCGCGATCGGCGGCGATGCGCATACGCTCGACGTCCGTTCACCCGACGGGACATCCCGCACGCTTTCCGTGCCGATGACCGCGGGTGCCAACGGAACGCTGCGTTCGCTCGGCGTGTTCCCCGTCTTCAAGAACCCCGTCGTCGGCGAACCGAAAGCACCCGAAGCGGGAGACGTCGATCCGAGCGTGCACCGAGCCAAGGCCGGGTTCTTGGCCGGTGACGTGATCGTCGACGTCGACGGGCTTTCCGTCAGCGAAGCGATGTCGCTCGACGACTTGGCCGCGTTCCGCTCCCGTCGCGTCGGCGTCGAACGTGCGGGGGCCCGTGTCGTCGTCGAACTCCCACCGTTGGCCTTCTCCGCGCCGGACACGTCGGACCGTCTGCTCGGACTCGACGCCTCGGCGACGCGTGTCGTGGCGATCCGGGGTGGTTCGCCGTGGGCGGCCGTGCTCCGATCCGACGACCGCATTTTGGCCGTCGACGGGCGTCGGATCGTCACGGAAGGCGAACTCGGCGCCGCTCTCGCGAACACCGCATCGAAAACGATGTGCGTCCGCCGCGGTGAAACACTCGTGGCTTTCGATCTTCCCGGTACGGAAGGCGAGCGGGCGCGGACGTTCCTTCGCGACGTGGCGCGCGAAGCCGACGGACTGTTGGTGTCGCCGCGCGCGGGCGGCCCGGCTGCGGCCGTCGGACTCAAGTCCGGTGATCGCATCGTCGCCGTCAACGGAACCGCCGTCTCCGCATTCACCGATCTCGAACGTTGGGCCGATGAAGACACCGTCGAATTGTCGGTCGTCGGAACCTCCGACGCGAAGATCCCCGCATCCGCGGATCTCGCCGCGTTCGCGACCACGTCGAGCGTTCCCGAGGTACGTTCCGCGTCGTTCAAAGTCTCGCGTGGTCCCGTTCCCGCGCTGCCGGCGAGCGCCGCGTTCATGGGACTCGAACAGGCTCCGATGCTCGAGACCGTCAACACTTCGGCGGCGGGCGCGATCCCGATGGGACTCGCCTATCTCTCGTCGACCACCAACCGTGTGCTGCTCACTCTCCGTCGTCTCGTGGACCGATCCGTGCCCGCGAACAATCTCGGCGGGATCATCACGATCTTCAAGAAATCGGCGCAGTCGGCGAAGATCGCTCCGTCACGCGGCTTGCTCTTCCTCGCGGTGATCAGCGTGAATCTCGCGGTGCTGAACATCCTCCCCATCCCGATCCTCGACGGCGGCTGGCTGTTGCTCCTCGCCATCGAGCGTCTCCGGCGCGGGCGCCCGATTCCGGAGAAGGTTCTCGGCGCCATGCAATGGGCGGGCCTCATCCTCGTGCTCGGCCTCATGGTGTTCGTGACGTGGAACGACATCCGTCGTTGGTTCCTCGGCTGAACACGATGCGCGCGGCGCTTCGGCTCTTCCGGGTCGCGAATACTCCTTCCGCGGTCGCCGACGTTCTCTCGGGGATCGTCGTCGCGGGAGGCTCGATCGCGAGCGTGGATGCGTGGCTGTCGGCGTCGGCCTCCCTCTTTCTTTATGGCGCGGGCGTAGCGCGGAACGACATCGAAGATCGCGTCAAGGATGCGTCGCTCCATCCCGATCGGCCCTTGCCGAGCGGAGCCCTCTCGGAGCGACGTGCACGCCTTCTGGTGCTCGCCGCGGAACTCGTCGGAGTCGTCTTGGCCGCCGTCTCCGTTCGGAGCAGCGCCGTCTACGCCGCTCCATGGATCGCCGCGGCGGCGGCCGTTCTCGTCGTGCTGCTCGCCGTGTCCTACAACGCGGTCCACGACCGTCGCCCGCTCCTCGGCGCCGCTCTCATGGCGGCGACGCGCATGGCGAACCTTCTTCGCGGAGTGGTCTTCGCCTTCTTGTGGACGGCGGGAAAGGGAATGAACCTTGCGCCGATCGCCGTGGCACTTTC
>JAFMJN010000276.1 GCA_017853435.1 Planctomycetota bacterium
GAGAACTCGAAGCGGCACGACGCATCGTCGAAGTGCGGATCGGCGGCGTCGAACGAGTCGCGGCCGTCGAAGACGTCGGACGTTTGAGAGACGCGCTCGGATACGTCCCGCCTCTCGGCATCGCCGGAGCCTTCCTCGAGCCCGTTGCGGACCCCCTCCTCGATCTCGTGGCGCGCTACGCGCGCACCCATGCGGCGTTCACCGCCGCCGAAGCGGCGGCCCGCATCGGGACCGGTGTAGCGGTCGTGCGGCGCGAACTCGAGCGCCTCGCCGCGCGCGGCAAGGTTCTCGCGGGCGCCTTCCGGGCGAGCGGATCCGGAGAAGAGTGGTGCGACGCCGAGGCGCTTCGATCCGTCAAGCGTCGCTCCCTCGCGAAGGCGCGTGCCGAGATCGAGCCCGTCGAACTCGACGTCTACGCCCGTTTTCTCCTGAAGCATCACGGCATCGCGGCTTCCGTATCGGGAGATGACGCTTTGATCGCCGCCATCGAGACGATCGAGGGCGTCGCCTTGCCCGCGACCGTGCTCTTCGACGAGGTGCTCCCCGCACGTGTCGCGCGGTTCCGCCCCTTCGATCTCGATCGGCTCTGCGCGGAAGGGATCGTCGTGTGGCGCGGCGCGGGCACGGTCGGATCGGGCGATCTCCGCATTCGCATCACCACAGCCGATCGGGCGCATCTTCTCGCGGTTCCATCGGAGACCGTCGAGGGACCCGTCGCCGAGTCGGTGCGCCGTGCCCTCACCGGGCGCGGCGGACTTTTCTTCGGCGAGATCCTGACGGCGGTCGGTGGTTTCCCCGCCGAAGTGCTCGACGTGCTGTGGAAGATGGTGGCGGCGGGGGAAGTGACGAACGACTCCACGGCCCCGCTGCGCGCCCGACTCTTCGCGGGACGCGCGGCGCGCGACCTCCGCACCGCGCGTCTCGTGCGGAATGTGACGCGTCGCGTCGGCCCCCCCGGCAGCGAAGGGCGCTGGTCGCTGTTGCCCGCACCCGGTAGGCCCCTGCCGCACGTCGCCGGCGCCGTCGCGACGGAAACCGAGCGCGCGAAAGCGGTCGCCGACGCGCTGCTCGTACGTTGGGGTGTGGCGACGCGGGAAGCGGCTCTCGCCGAAGAATGGCCGGGTGGCTTCACGCCGATTTACGAAGTGCTGAAGGCGGCCGAGGAGCGGGGTGGCGTGCGACGCGGGTGGTTCATCGCGGGTCTCGGTGCGGCGCAGTTCGCGCGCGCGGGCACGGAGGATCTTCTGCGCTCGACGCGGGGCGAAGTCGCGGGTTCGGAAACACGGTGGTTGTCGGCGCTCGATCCGGCGTTGCCGTGGGGAGCGTTGGCTCCGTGGCCGACGACGGCGGGGAAACCCGCTCGCACCGTCGGCGCGAAGGTGCTCTTGTTCGAAGGGGTGCCCGCGATGTGGATGGGGAAGGGCGGCAATCCTTGCGCATTGTTCCTTCCTTCGGATCCGGCGCTTCACCCGGAGTTCCTCGCGCGCGTTGCCGATACCCTCGCCGAACCCGTCCGCTCCGGCGCGGTGCGTGTGGTGACGCTGACCAAGGTCGACGGCGTCGCGGCCGAGGCTTCGCCGCTCGCGGGGTCCTTGGCGGCCGCCGGATTCCGACCGACCTCTCGTGGGTTGGTGTTGTCGGCGGCGGACGTGCGCCATCTCGCGAAGGATGTCGGTCGACGGGGCGGCCATGCCGGAAGGTGACACGCTCTTCGTCACCGCACGCGTGCTTCACCGCGCACTGGCGGGGAAGCGCGTCGCTGCGTTCAAGGCGAGCCGGGATCTCGGTGGCGATCCGACCGGGGCGACGATTTCGGCCGCGGAAGCCCGCGGCAAACATCTCCTGATCACGTTCGGCGACGGCAGGGTGTTGCACACCCATTTGAGAATGACGGGGAGTTGGCACCTCTACCGTCCCGGAGAGGCGTGGCGACGTCCGTTTTCTCAGGCACGCGTCGCGATCGAAACCGAATCGTGGATCGCGGTGTGCTTCGCGGCGCCGGTCGTCGAACTCTTGGCGTCGTCCGCGGCCCTCGCGGCGCACCCCGCGTTGGCCCGACTGGGTCCGGATATTCTCGCGAAGGACTTCGATGTCGCCGACGTGCTCGCGGGGTTACGCGCGGCTCCGGGCGCGAGCATCGGAGGACGCCTCTTGGTGCAGCAAGTCGTCGCAGGCATCGGGAACATTTGGCGCTGCGAAACGCTGTGGCGCGTCGGCGTTCATCCGATGACGCGCGTGGACGCTCTGTCCGACGCCGCACTGTCGGGAATGATCGGGCTGGCGCGCAAACTCATGTTGCGGGCCGTTGCCGACCCATCGGCGTCTCCCGCCGGGTCGAGCGTCGCGCGTCCGGCGTTCGGCGTCCACGACCGCAGCGGACTCCCGTGTCCGCGCTGCGGCGATCGGGTCGGTTCGTGTCGGATCGGCGATCCGATCCGACACGCCTATTTCTGCCCGACGTGCCAGCCGATGCCGAGCGTCACTTCGACTGGTAGCTGAACTGCTGTCCGCCGATCGACGCTTCGAGCATGAGACCCGAGGGGTTCATGACGAACACCGCGACGCCGTCGCGATAGTTCGTCGCTGCGGCGGAGCCCGCCTTCAGAGCGACGGCCGAAACCTGTGCGGTGAACTTGAGGTGACCGTTCTTGAACGAGCGGTAGTCGGTCTCGCCCTCGAAGACGACGATCTCCGTGAAGGACTGACCGCCGATTTGGGCCCCGAGCGTCACGCTGGAGACGTCGCAATAGCCCGCCATCGTTCCGTTCGCGTACACCTCACCGCGACCGTACGCACCGCCGACGATGAGGCCGCCTTTGCCGATCGACGGGAACACCGCGTAGGCGGTGGCCTTGTTCAAGAAGGACTCGAGGGTCGGATCCGCCGACTTCGCCTTGGCGAGCGCGCGCTTCACGTCGTTCGCGAGATCGAGTCGTTCACCTTCGGTTTTCGGCGTCGTGCTGCACGCCGCGAATACCAACGCCACGCACGCCACCGCCGTCTTCCAAATATTCATGCGCATGTCGTCTCCCCTTCGGCGGGAGCGACCCGCCTGGGGAGATGGTAGCAAGCGCGGGCGAAACCGCTCACTGCGCGAGCGGCAGACCGGTGTGGGCGGCGAGGAAGGCCCATCGATCCGCGGCTTCGTCGAGGATCTTGTTGAGCGGTTTGCCCGCGCCGTGACCCGCGTCCAGATCGGA
>JAFMJN010000059.1 GCA_017853435.1 Planctomycetota bacterium
ATCGGGTGATCTGAAAACTCGACAAGGCGACCCGCACGGGTCCCGCATAGGCGACGGGACCTTGGCGTGCCGAAATCGGCATCAACTGATAGCCCTTGCGGCGCGTGTCCCACTGGAACATGGACCCCGACGATTCCGCGATCGCGTCGAGGACTTTGAGCATCGGTTCGCGTTCGATGTCGAACGTGACCGACTTCGACGGATCCACGCGCACGGCTTCGGTGAAGAGTTTCGCCCGGGACGCTTCCGACCAGCGGCGGTAGGCCTCCGAGAGCGGCCGTTCGGTCAGTTTGAGATTGATCTCGGTGGCGCGCGGCGCGAAGGCCCGGCTTTCGGTGCGTCGGCGGAGGCGTGAAAGGATCTCCGCGACCCGGGCCTGGCGTTCGGGGGATCCTTGCCCCGAGGATTCCTTGAGGACCTCTTCGATCGCGGTCCCGGCGCCGAGCAATTCCCGCATCGCGGACTCCCGCGAGTCGTAGTCGTCCGCGTCGAGGCGTTCCACCCGTTCGATGACCCACCCGCGGCCCGGACCGTCCGTCGGTCGGGAATCCGGTCGGGTCTCTTGCGCCGCGAGGGGGAGCGCGACGGTCAACACGAAGAGGCTGAGGGACTTCCGCCACATCATCGTAGGAGCATCATAGCCCCGGGACGCGCGCCGTGTCGCCTCCGCCGGAAGGGCCGTTCGTGTTACAACGTGCCCCGGGCCCGATCCTTGCGATCGCGCCCCTATCGGGACGGGCGACCCCGCCGACGGATCGAAAGGTGATCCGTACCGCGGTCCCCCGCATTCCGACAACGAGGACATTCCATGACCGATGAGCGCGACGACGATCGCGACGTGAACGAGTCCCCCCGGGAAGGGGGCGACGCGGAGTCGCGGGAAACGCGGAACGACGACACCTTCGAGTCTCACGACGACGACGTCGTGGAAGTCGGTGGACACGGCGGCGAGCCGCACGACGACCTCTCCGAAATCGACGAGATGGAATCGATGCGCGAGGCGCCTCCCTCCGAGCCGATTCTCCCGGCCGCTCCCGCGGCGGACGTCCGTCCCGAGGGCGGAGACGGCGGTGAACGCCGACCGGAAGCTCGCCGCGACGATCGTCGTGGAGAGGGACGGCGCGACGAGCGCCGTGGCGACGGTCGCCGTGACGATCGTCGCGGAGACGGACGGCGCGATGATCGCCGCAACGACGGCCGCCGTGACGACCGTCGTGGAGACGGGCGTCGCGATGACCGCCGCGGCGATGGACGTGGTGACGGTCGCCGCGGGGACGATCGTCGCCCCGATGCGCGTCCCGACCCGCGTCGCCAAGAACCGCGCGCGGAAACGCGCCCGGACGATCGTCGGCAAGAACGCCGCGAAAACGGGGACGAAAACTCCGAAATCCCGACGGACGCCGAAGCGTTCCGCGACGTGAAGCGCGCCGGTCGCCACGAACCCACGCCGGAAGAACTCCTTCCGCCCGAGGACGACGAGCGCACCGGCGACGGCGACGCCGACGCGGGCGATCGCGAATGGCACATGGTGGAAGAAGTCGAAGGTGACCGCTCACCTTCGCAGCCTTCCGGTCGCGACCGCGATCGGGATCGCGATCGCGGGGGACGTGATCGTCGCGACCGTCGTGGCCGCGACCGCGACCGCGACCGTGATCGGGAACGTGGGGGACGCGACGTCGAAGAACTCGGTGCGTCGACGAGCGGCATCGACGTCCTCGATCTTCCGCGCGGCGGGGATCGCCGTCGTGGCATCGAACCGGGCGTGTCGCTTCGCGACCTCATGCCGTTCCTGCGGCCCCCGAAGCACGTCGTCATCCTCGGTGCGAGCACGGGCAGCGGTCATTCGCGCGTCTCGCACGCGGTGATCGAATCGCTGAAGTCGCTCGATCGCAACATGAACCTCCGCGAGCTCGACCTCCTCGAGCTGCTCGCCGACGAATTCCGACCGGCGTACGTGCGCGGCGTGCTCGACGATCTCGCGCGCCGTCCGGCCATGTTCGGTGCTCCGTTCGAAACCGCCGATCCCTCCCAGGGCGACGTTTTGCCGGCGGATCTCGACGAATTCCTGCGCGTAGCGTTCTCGGATCGTCTGCAGCAGGCGCTCCTCGATCGCAAGCCCGAGTGGGTCGTCGCCACGCACTGGTTGGCGTTCCGCTGGCTCGAAGCGCAGGAAAAGGCGGGCGTGGCGATCCCGAAGGTGGTCGCGGTCGTGAGCGACTTCGACCTCCACGATCTCTGGTGCTCACCGGTCGTGAAGCACTGGCTGGTTCCGTCGGCCGACGTCGAACGTCGATTGGTCGCGCGCGGCGTCGCCAAGGACGCGATTCACGTCACCGGAATTCCGGTCAACCCCGCATTCGCGACGCCGATCAACCGCGAAGAGGTGCGCCGTTCGCTCGGCTTGCGCCGCGAGTGGCCGACGGTGCTCGTCCGCCCGGGCGGCATCGGGTCGATCGAGCGCATCACCGCGGTCGTCGGCCGTCTTCTCGCCGGGGGAGCGTCGATGAACCTCCTCGTCGTCGCGGGACGCAACGACAAGCTTCGCGAATCGCTCGAGGCCCTCACCGTTCCGGAGACGATGTTCATGAAGGCCTTCGCCTTCGTGGACAACATCCACGAACTGATGGCCGTCTCCGACATCCTGATCACACGCGCGACGCCGCACACCGTGGCGGAAGCGCAGGCGTCGCTGCTTCCGATGCTGCTGTTGCGCCCGTCGCCGGGCGTCGAAGAGCGCATCGCGGACAGGCTTCTCGCCAACGGTACGGCGGTCGTGGCGCGCGATGACGCGGCACTCGAGTCGGAAGTCGCCGATCTCGTCGTCAATCGTCGCCGCATGAAGGCGATGCGTGAACGCATGAACGGACCGGACCGCACCGATGGTACGGGAGAGACCGTCGAGCGCTTGACGCGCCTCATTCGCTGAGGGCGTCGCGCAACGACGACGGGGTGGTCGAAAGACCACCCCGTTTCGCTTTTCCGACTCGTGTACGGATCAGTTCGGTCGCAGCAGCGGGAAGAGTACGACGTCGCGGAGATTGTCCGCCCCCGTGAGGAGGGCGACGATGCGGTCGATTCCCATGCCGAATCCGGAAATCGGCGGCATGCCGTGTTCCATGGCGAGGAGATAGTCCTCGTCCATGTCCATCGCGTCTTCGTCGCCGCCCGCCTTCAAGGCCGCCTGTTCCTCGAAGCGACGGCGCTGATCGATCGGGTCGACGAGTTCGGAGTACGCGTTGACGATCTCCCATCCCTTCACGACGACTTGGAAGCGGTCGGTCAGGTGAGGTTGGGCGTCGTTGCGACGCGCGAGGGGGGAGAGGTCGATCGGGTGCTCGCAGAGGAAGAGGGGGCCGACGAGTTTCGGACGCGACACCTTCTTGTAGAGCGCGTCGATCAAGTTCCCGCGGCCGAGGACGTCCATGTCCTCGACCTCGAGTCCGCGCGCACGGATCGCGGCGCGGAGAGACGTGGCGTCCGGGAACGCTTCGATGTCGATCTCCGCGTCCTTCTTGATGAGTTCGCGGAAGGACACGCGAGGCCACGTGCCTCCGAAGTCGACTTTGGTTCCGTCGGCGAGGACGACTTCCGTCGATCCCGTGGTTTCGAGAACCGCCGAGCGGATGAGGCGTTCCGTGAACGCCATGTTGTCGGTCCAGTCCCAGTAGGCCGCGTACCACTCGAGCATGGAAAAGTCCTGAAGATGGGACGGATCCATGCCTTCGTTGCGGAAGCATCGGGCGATCTCGTAGACTTTTTCCAACCCTCCGACGACGGCTCGCTTCAGGTAGGTTTCGGGCGCGATCCGGAGGAACACGTCCATCGCGAGGCTGTTGTGCCACGATTTGAACGGACGTGCCGCGGCTCCGGACGCCTTCGTCGAAAGGATCGGCGTATCGATCTCCATGAAGCCGTCGCCGTCGAGGACGCGGCGCAGCGCCGAAATGAATTTGGTCCTGAAGCGGAAGCGGTCGACCGTCTCCGGGTTCATCGCCAAATCGAGATAGCGCTGACGCCAGCAACCCTCACGGTCGGTCAATCCGTGCCACTTCTCCGGCAGGGGGCGCAGCGTCTTGCCGAGGAACGTCACCGACGCCGCCTTGATGGTGGGCTCACCCGTCTTCGTGATCCACAGTTCGCCTTCGACGCCGATGAAGTCGCCGAGGTCGACGAGTTTCTTCCACACGTCCTTGTAGAACGTTTCGCCGACGTCCTCCTGCGAGACGGAGATCTGCATGCGCCCGTGTTGATCGCCGAGCGTGGCGAACGACAGTTTGCCCATGACGCGAACCGTCATCATGCGACCCGCGATCCGCACCTTCGTCCCCTCCGGAAGCCCCTTGGCCTCCGCGAGGGTGTGGGTCTTCGGGAAACGTCCCGGGTACGGGTTGATGCCGACTTCCCGCAGCTTGGCGAGCTTGGCGAGGCGGACGTCGCGTTGATCCGCCGGTGATTCCGATGTCATGGGAGGCTCCGAAGGCCCCATCCGTACGAGGAATAAGGCGTTCCGGGGGTGATACCATGAGCCCGCTGAGGGCTCCATGCCCGAGCCGGGAACCTCGCTTTCCGGTTCGCGACCGGACGCCCCGTCGGAGATGCCCGTGAAGGCGATGCTGTTTACTCTCGTGTTGTTCTGCGCGTCGGCGACGTCGTTCGCCCAAAACGAGCCCAAGACGCTCCCCGAAGCGATGGAAATCGCGACCAAGGCGTTGGCCGCTGAAAAATTCGAGGAAGCCGACAACGCGTTGGCCGCCGTCAAAGCGGCCGCGAACAAGGACCCCAAGGCTCTCGTGCTTTGGGCGAAGGTCGCCGCCGGTCTCGGTGATTTCGTGCGCGGTTCCGGACTTGCGGGGGGCGCCGTGAAGCTCGACGCGAAGTTCGCGGAAGGTTGGCAGGTCCTCGGCGAGTGCTTCCTCGCCGCGGGCGAGCAGGCGATGAACGACGGACGCTCTTCGATGGGGCGCGTCGAGAACTTCTTCACGCAGGCGGTGGACGCGTTCGACCGGGCGGCGAAGGAAGGCTACGAGCCGAAGGACGCCGCCTATCAGCGCAAGGGCAACGCGCTGTGGTTCCTGAGCAAGTTCCCCGAAGCTTCGAAGGCGTTCGAAGAGTGCGCCAAGCTTCGTCCCGACGACGCCCAACCCCTCCTGTGGGCCGCACAGGCCGAAAAGGCCGCGGCGAACATGACCCGGGCCGCCGAATTCGCCGCGAAGGGTTTCTCCGCCAAGAATCTTCCGATCGACGACGCGAAAGCGCTCGCCTCGCTCATCCTCGAAGTGAACGGACCGCAAAAGAAGTTCGCGGAAACCGTCGAGGCCTACCAGAAGTGGGCCGATCTCTATCCGAAGAGCGAGGTCCCGCTCAACTGGATCGCCTACGTGAAGACGCTCGAAGGTCGCGACGACGAAGCCATCGTGATTTTGACGAAGGCGTTCGATCTCTCGGGCAAGTCGAACGCCGCGACGGCCCTCGATCTCGGCAAAGCCTGCGGACGTCGCGGCGACGTGAAGGCCGCCGTCGGTTGGTTCAAGAAGGCGCATGAACTTCGCAAGACGTGGGATACGCCCGCGGATCAGCCGATCGCTCAGGTCAACTTCTTCGTGTTCCAGATGGCGCAGAATCGTCAGTTCGCCGAAGCCATCGAACTCATGGAGAAGGAATGCGCCGAGATGATGAAGAACGACTTCCGGTCGTGGTCCAATCTCGGCCTCTACTGGCGTGACTGGGCCGATTCCACGCCGCGTTCGAAGGCGGAAGACAAGTTGGCGCGCAACAAGAAGGCGCTCGCCGCGTACGAGAAGGCCGAAGAACTCTGCATGCGCGACCCCCTCGCGACGGCGACGGACAAAGCGCTCGTCTTGAATGACCTCGGCGTCATCCACGACTACAACCTCGGAGACATGGCGAAGGGCTTCGAGTGCTACAAGCGCGCCGTCGCCGCCGATCCGAACTACGTCGACGCCTGCGAGAACATGGGCCTCTGCCTCAATAAACTCGGCAAGCACGAGGAAGCGATCCCGTACTTCGATCGCGTGCTCGCGCAGCAGCCCAACCGTCGCGTTTCGCTCGGCGGCAAGCGCGCCGCGGAGGCCGCGCTCAAGAAGCAGTGAGCGAAGCCTCTTGAAAAGCGAGAAGCCCCGCGGATTCCGCGGGGCTTCTTCGTTTCGGTGAACGAATTGCGAATCAGCGCGGCTTCTTGCGCGGGAAGCTCGCGAGCACGCGGCGGGCGAGATCGCCGACGAGGGCGATTTCGGTGTCGGCGTAGGTCGCGCCCGTGACTTGACCGGGCGTCGTCATCCGCACGTTTTCGAACGCGTGTTCGAAGACGCGGCGCCCGTCGCGCGAGGCCCACGCCGTCACGGTTCCCGACGCGAAGGCGAATCCGCGCGGGAGCAGTTCGGAGGTGTCCCAGTTGGTGACGCGGATGGCGATCAGCGCGTCGGCGCCCGCGGCTTTGGCGGCGGCGGGTCCGTCGATGGTGCCGCCGGCGAGGGCGGTGTCCGTCGCGGCGTCCGCCATCACGGCGAAGTCCTTGACGTCGATCAGGTAGCGACGACCGGCGACACGCATCGCGGGCGCGAGAAGTCCACCCGACGGACCGGCGAACTCCGGCGCGGCGAGCGCGACGTCGACGAGTTCGAGCGAACTCAGATCCTTGTCGAGGAAGGTCTCTTCGGAGACGACCCGGCCCGGAGCGGCGCAGGCCGCGAGCAGGAACACGAGGGACAGGAGTGCGGTCGTGACGTGCTTCATGGACGTTGGTTCCTCTTCGTGCGGCGTTGATCCAACCATTCCCCGGCGGCGGCGGCTTCGACGGCGCGGTCGAAACGGCGACATGATTCGCAGGTCCCGCAGGGCGCGTCGTCGCCGAGGTAACAGGACCAACATAACTCAATCGGCATGTCGGCCCTCTTCGCGGCTTCCATCATCTCCCGCTTGTCCATGCCGAGCGTGGGAGACACGACCTCGACGGCGTTGGCGGTGGAGTAGGAAAGGGTCCGATTCACGGCGTCGACGAACGCGGCCGAGTTGTCCGGGAACGTCGCGCTCTCTTCGCGGTTGAACCCGACGATCACGTACTTCACCCCGTTCGCCTCGGCCCACGTCGCCGCCATCGTGATGAACGCCAAGTTGCGGTTGGGCACCCAAACGGCCTTCGCGGTCGCCCGCGCGGCTCCCGCGACGTCGTCGAGGTCGGCGGCCGACGGCGTCGGCACCCGGGCGTTTCGGTCGATCAGGGCGCCGCCCGCCGCT
Source organism: Planctomycetota bacterium (assembly GCA_017853435.1). Classification (GTDB taxonomy): domain Bacteria; phylum Planctomycetota; family CAIWVZ01; genus CAIWVZ01. The sequence goes on from JAFMJN010000059.1 coordinate 7,255, forward strand.
TCCCGCAGGTAGGGGATGTAGACGGTGCGGTGCGGGATGTCGAGTTCGCGGGAGAGGCTGTAGGCCGCCGCCAGTTCGCGCCGTGCGGCCTTTTGGCCGTAGTCCACGGTCAGGGCGAGAGCGGGGGAAAGGGAGGACCGTGCGAGCCAGGTCGCTACGGTCGAATCGAGGCCTCCGGAGAGCAGAACGATGGCCTTTTCCATGGACTTGCGACGTTAGCCCCCCGGCCGTCGGACCCCAAGGTCGGACACTTTGCGGGGGGCGCACCTTGCGCCTCCCTGCCGGGGGGAGGAAGGTAGGTGGAGGAGTGCATCGGTCGGGATGATCACGGTCGCCATCATCAATCAGAAGGGCGGGGTCGGCAAAACCACCACCGCGATGAACCTCGCGGCGGCGTTGGCCGAGTCGGGTCAGGAGACCCTCCTCGTCGACCTCGATCCTCAAGCCAACCTGACGGCCCATGCGGGCATCGAGGTCGAAGAGGGGCAGGCGTCGGTGTACGAGGTCCTGCTCGCCGAAGCGTCCATCGCGTCGGTCATTCGACCGACCGGTGAGAAGCGGCTCTCGATCGTGCCCGCGACGTTGGACCTTTCGGCGGCGGAACTCGAACTCGGTTCCGTCGAAGGCAAGGAGACGCGGCTCGCCGAGGCGTTGAAGGCTTACGTCGCCGAGACGGGGGCGAAGGCACCCGCGTGGTGCGTGATCGACTGTCCGCCGTCCCTCGGCGTGTTGTCGCTGAACGCGCTTTCCGCGGCGAATCGCGTGATGGTCGCCATGCAGACCGAATTCTTCGCGCTTCAGGGACTGGCGAAGTTGATGGAAGTCATCGACCTCGTCCGCAAGTATCTCAATCCCGAACTCGTGCTCGACGGCATCGTTCCCTGCAAAGTCGACATGCGACCGAGCCTGACGAAGGAAGTGCTCGTCGATCTGCGGATGCACTTCGGCGAGCGGATGTATCAGTCGATCATCCGCCCGAACGTCAAACTGTCCGAAGCGGCGTCGCACGGGAAATCGGTGCTCGCCTACGCCTCCGACAGCAACGGAGCGAAGGACTACCGAGCCCTCGCGTCCGAATTCTTGAAGCGGTGGCGCTACTCGACCAACAGCGGTCGCAAGGCCACGCGGCTTCCCAAGGTCGAGTCCAAGAACAACGAGACCTGACAGCGTCCCTTCGCCGCGTCCGCCGGGACCGTGAGCACGATCGTGGGGCGCCCGCCGGAGGACGGTTCGACCGTGATCGAACCGCTCGCGAGAATGACCCGATTGGCGTCGGCGTGTCGGGTGGCCAAGGTGGCCGCATTCGGTCGCGAGTCCGGATCTCCGTCGACGATCGCCGCGGTCGCCGCCTCGCGGGCGCGGGCGACGGCGTCGGTGCGCAGGCGTTCGATCGCCACGGACGCGGTCCAAGCGTCGCCTTCGGGGAGATCGAAGGTGATCGACACGGGATCGCCCGCGCGGACCCGCTCCGGGGCCTCGAGGCCGCTCGCGGGGGTCGGTAGGGGCAGACGGGCCGCGGGGTCTCCGAACAGGTGGTAGAGCGCGACGTGATCGCGCATGAGGCCGTCGAGCGTCACCGACTTGCTGAGGAACGGCGCGGCGAGCAGGGCGACCGGCGACTTCATGGCGGCGCGCCCGCCCGAGAGCGTCGCGAGCCATGCCTCGCCCACACCGCGTCCGGGTTCGGTCAGCGCACGCGGCAGGGCCATGCCGAGAAGTGCGTTCGGGACCGGGTGGCTGACGCGGCTCGCGGCCACCATCGCCAACGGTCCGCCTTCCGCGAGGTACCACCGCTCGGCGAGGCAGTCGTTCGCGGGGTCGTCATGGCGACCCGTGGAACACGCGAGGAGCACGACGGCCCCGGTGCGTCGCGTCGGACGGAGGCGCCCGACGTCGTCGAAAGTCATGAACGGATAGCGGTCCTTCCCGGACTTCAGCGTGTCGAGCGCGCGTTCACTGCCGTGTCCGGCGTACGTGACGACGAGCGCCCCGGCGCCGTAGCGACGGAGGAAGCGACCGTTGAAGTCGGCGATCGGCCAACCCCACGGCGACGCGGGAGACGCGTAGGTCGCGTCGAGGTGGATCCACGGCGGGACCGCATCGACGAGCGTGTCGCCCGCCACCTTTTCGATCATCGCGTCCTGCGCGGCGCCGAAGCCAGCGGGAATCCCGACGAAGAGGGCTTCGCGCTTCCACGTGCCCGTTTCAGGCCGCGTCTCGCTCGTGAGAATGCGATCGAGCACCCGCGACATGTCTTCCGGAGCGCGCGCCGGGATACGTCCGACCGCGAGATCCGGGAATCCGTCGTCGTCGATATCGCCGAGGAGCGGGTCGGCGGCGCTCCAACCGTTGTACGCGGTCGGAACGAGCAGAGTGGGAAGCGTTTCACGCGTCGCGGTGACGTCGCCGTCGAGTTGGGCGTCGCCCGCGAGGAGCACCGTCTTCGGTTTGGTTTTCCACGAAGCGTGGGCGTCCTTCAAAAAAGCGCGGATCGACTGCGGACCGACGGCGCCGCGGTTGTAGGCGTCGTGCAGCGTGCGGATACCGACGACGAAGGTGGTGTGCCCGCGGGAACGGCGATGGGCGGCGAGAGCTTCGACTTGCGGCTTCAGCGCGTCGGTCGTGATCGCGATCCAATCGGCGCCCGCGTCGCCGCGGCGGACCGGATTCGGTCGGACGGTGGCGAGTTCGACCGGGTCGTACGCGCCTCCCGCGGCGATCAACGCGAGGCGCGCGGGGCGATCACCGCGTACCGCGACTTCATCTTTGCGGAAGATCTTTCCGGCGTCCGGGTCGAAGGCGATGTAACCCTCGGGTTGGCGCACGGTGACCGAAACGCGGCGCATCGCGACGGGCTCGGTCGGAGTCGGCAATTCGACCACGGTCTGTTCGGCGCGCGTCGAGGGACCTGTGACTTGAGTCAAATAGGTGATCGACGCGGCGGCGATCACGACGCGGTTGGCGCGCTTCGCGCGGAGATCGTTGCCGCGGTCGGCGACCGCGGCAACCGCCGACGTGTTGCGGATGTCGACGAGGATGCGTCGCGTCAGCAGTTCGCCGGGAATCGCGAGTTCGAGGTCTTTGACGAAGGGCTCGTTCCACGTGATGTCGCCGACCGAGGTCCCGTTGACGCGGACCGACAGTTTCTGCGCGACGCCGGGGACGAGGGCACCCGCGACGCGCAGCGACAACGTGCCGACCGCGGCGCGAATCGGCCTCGGATCGAGTGCGATCGACCACGACTCCGACGACGATGCGTCGTCTTCTCTTCCCGACGCGGGCGTCAACGCGGCGATGCCCCAACGCGGCAGTTCCGCCACGCGTCCGGCCGCCGGATCGACGGTCGCCCATGATTCGAACGCCTTGATCGTCCCGAACGGCGCCCGGATGCGGACTTCGGCCTGTGTCGGAACGTCGTCGGCGAGGGTCCCGGGCGCGTAGCGCGCCGGGTTCGCTCCTTCGCCCAACATCCACGTGGCGGTTTTGCGCCCCGGATCCGACGGGAGGTCCGCGAAGAAGAGGATCTCGTCGCCACGGTCGATGCGACCGTCGGCGCCGCCCGGAATGAACAACGGAACCCCGCGCCCGTCGCGGGTGAGGGTCAGTCGGTCCGGGCGGAGCGCGTCGAGTGGGATCAGACGTTCGAGCGCTTCTCCGGCGATGCGGTGCATTCCCGCGCGGGACGTCTCGACGCGGATCAGCGCCTGAGCGGCGAGGGACGAGGAGACGAGGGACGCGACGACGAGGGCGTGGAGGATCGGGCGGATCGACGGCATCGGGGACTCCGGGCCTCATGCTACGCGTCGGGGCGCCTCCGACGCGCTACCATCCGCCCATGGAATCCGCGCCGATCGAAGTCATCTACGACGACGGTGACCTCTTGGCGGTCGCGAAGCCGTCGGGGGTCGCTTGCGTCCCGGCGCGCGACGAAGACCCGGTGCTCTGCCTCCGCGCCCGGGTCGCCGCCCAACTCGGGGTGGACGTCCTACCGGTGCATCGCCTTGATCGGGGGACGTCGGGCCTCATGCTGTTCGCGCGAACCCCGGCGGTGCACCGCGCCATGAACGGCGCATTCGCCGCGCGTCGGGTGTCGAAGACGTACCTCGCCTGCGTGGCGGGCATGCCGCCGTCCGATCGCGGAACCCGTGATCGGCCCCTCGTCGGACTCGAGGGTCCTCGGGGGAGGGAAGCCGCCCCGGGAGCGCCCGGGACGGAGGCTTCGACGCGCTGGGCCGTCACCACGGTCTTCGACGACGGCGTGGAAGCGGGATTGCCGGGGCGTCGCGTGACGGTGCTCCGTGTCTCACCCGAGACCGGACGCCGCCACCAGCTGCGGATTCATCTCGCGGGAATCGGATGCCCGATTGTCGGGGACCCCCTCTACGCCCCCCCGGAGGTGGCTTCCGCGTGGCCCCGCCTCTGCCTTCATGCTCTTGAGATACGGTTTCAGCACCCGACATCGGGAACCACGGTGGAGTTGAAGGTTTCACCCCCAAATGATTTGCCGCGATTAATGAGAATGGGGTGAAACGCCGATTCTCAGGGTGTTGGTTCCGATGCCGCATGTAGTGCCCGGTGACGGAACGCAGGCAAATAGGGGTTCCGTGAGGAACTCGGGAGGTTTCCGCGTCGGCGGCCTCGGGGTGGCGCAAGTACCCCGGTGCAGTTCAAGCGCGGAAGCCGTAGCGGTCGAAAAGACCCGTTGTCAGGGGGGTTACAACGTGAAATTCCGTCTCCACACCGATTACGCGCTTCGCGCCATGACGTATCTCGCCGGCAAAGGTACGCCGGCGACGACCGACGAAATCGCCATTCACTTCGGCATCTCGTCGGCGCACTTGGGACGCGTCATCCGCAAGCTCCAGAACATGGGGTTCATGAAGGCCGTTCGCGGCCGCAAGGGCGGCGTGCGCCTCGCGAAGGACCCGACGGTCCTCACGCTCGGCGAAGTCGTCTCCGCGCTTGAAGACAACGGCACGTTGATGGACGGCTTGAAGCCCTCCGAGACGTCCGGTGCTTACAACCTGCGTCTCGGCGCGGTGCTGCGCCGCTCGTCGGGGTTGTTCATCGCGTACCTCACGCGGACCACGTTCGCGGATCTCATGAACGAGCCGCTCACCACCGAGGAAATGACCTCGATGGACCGTCCGTTGGTGACCGCCACGACCGGCACCACGACGACCACCACCACCGCGACCGGAACGACCGGCACGGGTACGACGGTCGGAACCACGACGGGCACGACGACGAACGGCACGACCGGAACTACGGTCGGCACGACGAAGCCCACGGGCCCCGTCTACCGCTGAACGAAACGTCGACGACGAGGCGCGGTCCCTTACGGGCCGCGCCTTTTCGCGTTCAGAGAGAGTTTCGCGAGCGTGAACGTGGACGCGGAGCCCGCCGGACGCACCTTCAATCGATAGGTGCCGTCTTCGGGTGCGACGACGCCCGCTTTGGCGATCACGCCGACGTAGTCGAGCGGAGCCGACGCGTCCGCGAGCCCGTCGTCGCGGACGAGCGACACGCGCCCACCCGGCGTCGCAACCTCGTTCCGGGCGAATTCGAGGACGACGCCGAATCGGTCACCCTGTTGCGCTGAAAAAGCGGGGGATACGAGTTCTTCCGTTCCGACGACCGACTGGAGCCGTCCCGCCCAGGGTGTCGTGGGCGTGGGGATCGGTGGTGCCGACGAAGCGGCCATCCAAGCTCCCGCGACGTCGGCGTCGGTCATCGGCATCGAACAGGGGAACGGCAGCGCACCGTCGAACGGGCGCGTGATCGGAATCTGCGGAGGTCGGTTCACGAAGACGAGGCGCAGGTCGTCGCCGATCGGACTCGGGAGTGCGACGGTCGGCGTCGTCGCCAAGGAATCGATCGGCCGATCCGCGGCGTCGGCGACCAGCCGGAGAAAGCGCTCGGGAAGCCCCGCCGCGACGTCGGGGTCGATCACCAGTCGTACACGTGTCGCCCCCGCGGCGGCCTTCGCGGCTCCGTCGACGAAAGTGCGAAGATTCCATTCGGCGCGGCGCGGAGCGGGAGTATGGAGGAAGAGGGCCACGATCAGGGCCAGCCCCGCCACCGCCTCGATCGTGCGCGTGCGATCCTGATCCTTCGATCCCAACGCGAAATGGCCGCGATCGAGCAGCGCGGCCACGAGCATGACGAGACCGGGAAATGCGGTGAAGGCTCCGGGGAGGTAGGGCGCATCCGCCGCATAACCCGTCGGTATCACCATCCAGGGAAGCGGTGCGACGACGAAGAGCGCGGCGGCGGCGGCGATCCGCGACGGCGTTTCTCCGAGCCGGGAGAAGCGACGCAGTCCGAAGAGAAGGGCGGCGTTGATGGCGGCCCATGCCCACCAACGGAAGCCGCCCTCCATGAACGTCGCATCGAGGTCCGCGAGGCAGAGACGCGCCAACCAGTCGGCGGGTGCATCGACGGGCGCACCTCCGCGGATCGCGACGATGAGGCCGACCGTGGCCGGTGCGAACACGAGGATCGGAGAGGCGAGTCCCCAAAGGAACAGGGGCGCGGAGCGTCTCAGAACCGTTTCGTTGGAGGCGGACGGCACCATCGCGAGGGCCGCCGCGACGGGTGCCGCCGCGAGGAAACCGATGGGGTCGAAGAGCGGTGCCGCCATCGCGGCGGCGAATGCGGGGATGACGCGCGACGGAGCCCCGAGGCTTGCCCGCGCGCAGGCCGTCGCGGTCGCGACGAGGGCGGTCGCGAACATCGCCGGGGCCGCACCGCGGTCGATCGGAAGAACCCAGGTCCCGGTGAGCGCCGCGCCGATCAGCAGGGCGCATAGACCGGTGA
>JAFMJN010000060.1 GCA_017853435.1 Planctomycetota bacterium
CCGCGTTCCTACACGTCGTCGGATCGGGCGCGTGAAGATGCGCGCCGTCGCGACGACGCGGAGCGTCAGTTCCGCCTCGGAATGGATGCGCGCGACGCGGCGACCGCGGAGTACCACCTGAAGCAGAGCGTCGCCATCTACCCGACTCCGCACGCATGGAACAACCTCGGGCTGATCCAGTTGCAGGCGGGGGAAAAGGCTGCCGCCCGCACATCGTTCCGCAACGCCATCGAACTCGACCCGCGCTACGACCCCGCGCTCAAGAATCTGGAAAAGCTCGGATCGTCCTGAGCAGCGTCGGCTACCAGCCGTGAACCTGAACGAAGCGCACCGGCGTCCCGAGCACTTGCGACAGTAGGGCGAGACCCGCGGGATTGGGTTCGACGCGATTCGACGTCTCGCCTTCGAACAAGATCGCGACGTGGGCGAAGCCGCCGGAGCGACTCCAGTCGGCATCGAGCGCCGAATTGCCTTCGCCGCAGTGGTAGCACTCCATGGTCATCATGGGATCGTCGACGGGCTTGCCGTCGCGCAACGCCCAAAAGGCGTCTTGAGCGGCGTTGTAGGGCAGTTCGGAGTTGCAGTGGATGCAGGCGACGGGTTCGAGGTTGTCTCCCGAGAACCCTTTCATGTCGCCGCAATGCACCGACACCGTCATGCGTCCCGGATCGCAGCCGAATCCGCCCTCCTGCTTGCGCGGGTCCGGGTCCTTGAACAAGAGGGTGTAGTTCGGGCCGTTGCGCAAGGAGGCGCGATCGCGAAGATCCCCGGCCACGATGCCGTTCTCGAACAGGGCGGCGAGCGCGAGATCCACGCGGTCGGCGGGGTTCTCGCGGGGATTCACGGGCATGAACGCGATGTATTTGCGGCTCATCGTCGACTTTCGGGGATATCGGCCACCTCCATGCTATCCCACGGACGTGCGCCTTCACGGTTAACCTCTCCGGCATGACCGATTTGCCCGCAGTCTCCACGCCCGTCGATCGTCGTGCCGCCGTCGCGTTGATCACGACCGCCGTCGCGCTTTCGCTGCTCGAATATCTCGCGATGCCGTGGAAACTGCTCGCCGCGGGTGTCGGAAGCACGTGGTTTCCGGGCATGCCCGACCTCGGCGCCGGAGTGGCGTGGGTGGCGGCGACGACGCTGCTGCTCGTCGTCGTTCCCGCGGTCGTCGTGCGCGGCGCTTTCGGCGATCCGCTCGCGTCGATCGGTTGGACCACGCGCGGATTCCTTCGGCACGTCCCCATCTATCTCCTCTTGCTCGCGATCATGGCTCCCGCCGTGTGGTGGGCATCGCGACAGCCGTCCTTCCTGACGACGTACCCGTTCGTCGCCTCGGCGCGGAAGGATCTCGGTGCGTTCGTGCGTTGGGAAGTCGCTTATCTGTTCCAGTTTCTCGCGATCGAGGCGTTCTTCCGTGGTTATCTGCTCTTTTCGTGCGAACGCGCGATGGGAAGGCTGGCGATTTTCGTCGCCGCGGTGCCCTACACGATGATCCACTTCCACAAGCCGCTGCCGGAATGCCTCGGTGCCGCGGGCGCGGGTCTCGTCCTCGGGTACCTCGCGTTGCGCTATCGTTCTTTCATCGGCGGCGTCTTCCTCCATGCGGGGGTCGCACTCGCGATGGACCTTCTTTCGGTTCGGGCCTCCGGCCTCTTCGGGTGATCCATGACTTCCGACGACACCTCTCCGCGTGATCCGAGGCACTTCCCGGAGCCCGAAGATCTTGCGATTCCCGCCGCGTCGTTCTCTCCCGACGCCGACGCCGAACGGACTCCGAAGTTGGCGTCCGCGATGCGCGAGCATTTCCGGCTGCAGTTGCTCGGTGCGCTCCGCCACGCCGGGGACGCGCTCGGCGGATTGCGACGCCTTCAGGAGCGTTGGGCCGACCTCGACGCGAACCTCGCCTTCGGCCCCGCGGTGTTCGCGGCTTACGGCACGCTCATGGACGCGATGCGTCGCGGATCTCCCGAAGCCGTCGTCGATGCGTGTCAGGGGTTGTGGACGCTCGGTGACGATGCGATCCACGACGCACGCTTCCGCACGGGTTCGATTCTCGAAGAGCCGTGGGAGGCGCCGATCGTCCATCTCATGCGTCGCGAGCCGCGTGAAGACGGCGCCCCCGGGCCCGTCGCGGTGCAGCCGTTGCTTGATCGCGATCTTTCCGCCCTCGGCACGGCGTTCCAGCGGGCGCGCGCGTTGATCGCCGCCGCCGATCCCGATCTCGACGTGGAAATCGAGACCCACGTCACTCGACTCAAGTGGTTCGCGGGGCACGGCATCGACGGTGCCGCAAGTCCCCGGGCGTTCGGCGTGGTGTTCCTTCGGATCCCTCTCAAGGAGGAACCGGTGGGCTTCATTCTCGCGCGCTACGTGCGCGAAGCGACGGCGTTCTTCCTCCAAACGCTCAGGGCGCACGACCCGTTGCTCGTCAACGCCGCCGAATCCGCGGGAACCGTCCCCGCGGGGCCGCTCGCATCGGTATTGAACGCCGCGGTGGGGGACTACCGTGCCGGTCGCGTGCTCGACCATGCCGCGCGCTTCCATCCGGGGATCGATCTCGGGAATGCCCGCGAGCGCGTGGCCGCGTCGCTCGAGCGCGCCCTCGGGGTGCTGAGGGCGCAGGCGGTCTTCACGCCCGCGGGCGCGCGACTCGCCGCCGGACTCGGAATCGACGCGCGTCGACAAAAATCGTAGGGACGCCCGGTCGGTGAACCGCGTCTTGTCATCGGAGATCCCGATGACGACGACAACCGAAGCCGCCTCCCCGTCTCGTGTGTCCGCCGCGCGCTTGCGCTCCTTGCTTTGGGAGCGGGCGATCCGTGCGTGGTTGGTCGACCTCCGCCGCCGCGGCTACAGCCTGCTCACTCTTCGCGACTACCACGGCGACATGGCGCAGTTCGCCCATTTCATCCCCGTCGAACCCGACCAGGTCGCTCCCGCCCATATCGACGCCTTGGTCCCGCACCTCCTGCAGCTCGGGTGTGGAGACGCGGTCGTCCGACGCAAGAAGGCCGCGGTCGCGGGTTTCATCGCGTGGAAGAACTCCGCCGAGCGAGGCGGCGGGACGGGCAGCCTCGTGTGGGATCGCATGCGGGGAGAATCCGGCGAAGACCGCATCTTGGTGGGGCTCCTCCTCTTCACGGGCGTTCGCCTGAGTCACGCGGGCGGGGTCGAAGGACGGGACGTTCGCCTCAAGTCCGAATCGATCACGTTCCGCAACGCCTGGAAGATCCTCCCGCTGCATCCGAAACTCCGCGACCTCTTTCTCGAACTCCGCCATGAATTCCCGCTCGCCACCTACCGTCCCGTCATCCCGTCGCCCCGCGGGTTCTCCCTTCACGAACGGACGTTGCACGCCCGATTCCGGCGTCTGATGCGTCGCATCGGCATGCCTCGGATTCGTCCCGAAGACCTCCGTCGCGAGGCGGCCGCGCATCTGTTGCGGCAAGGGACTCCCGACGGACTCGTGTCGGCATTCCTCGGGCGCGATCGCGGATTACCCGTGGCTCCGCGGAAGGGACGGTTCATCGACCTCCGTTGCCTCAAACCGCGGCTCGATACGTTTCTTCAAGAAGTTCCGGCCCGTTCCGATGCCGTCGAGGCGACCGCCGCGGAGGGCGTCGGTTGGCAGGGGTAGCCGGACGTTGCTAGGTTGCCCCGCACGGCTCCCTTTCGGACCGCGCATCCGACCATGCAAGTCAACGCCCTCGATCTCCGTAAGGGGAACCTCGTCCGATACGACAACCGCATCTGCGAGGTCGTGTACTGGAACATCCTGAAGAACGACCGCCGTCAGTTCGTCCAGATGCGCATCAAGGACCTCCTGACGGGCCGGATCAACGAACTCAAGGAGCACAGCGACTCCAAGTTCGACCAACTCGACAACGAAGTGGTCGAAGTTTCGCACTCCTACCGCGAAGGCACGGAAGAGGTCTTCTACACCACGGAAGGTGAAGAGTTGCGCTGCAACATCGAAGCCGCCGCGGATGCCATCAAGTGGGGCTGCGACGCCTATCAGGGTTTCGTGGTTGAAGGACGCCTCGTCACGGTCAGCCCGCCTCAGTCGGTGGTGTGCAAGGTCGTCGACACGTCGCCCCCGATCCGCGGCAACGCGGGATCCGGTCTCAAAGACGCCATGCTCGAAAACGGCATCAAAGTGCGCGTCGGCCTGCTCGTGGACATCGGCGATCGCGTCCGGATCGACCCGGAAACGCTCGAGTTCAAGGAGCGCGTGACCAGCTGAGGCTTCGGCCCGGCGACGAAAAAGCCCTGCGGAGAACCGCAGGGCTTTTTTCATGCCGGAAGGGGTCCCGAATCAGGCGTTTTCGACCATGCTCCGGACGTCGTCGAAGTAGGTGCCTTCGAGGAGGGCGGTGGCGTGGTGACGGTTCGCCATCTTGAAGAGGGCGACCTTGAGGGCCGTCGCCGGCGCCCCTTGGCGGTTGACCGTCCCGACCAAGGCGAGGAATTCCTCGCGTTCGGCGTCGGTCACGAGGTTGCGGATCTGGTCGAACCCGTACGTCGCCGCGGAGATCACGCTGGCGGACGTCGGGGTCCGTTCGACGGCGGCGTCGATGAGGTTCAGGATCCGGACGGGTGAGACCCCCTCTTCGAGGGCGGTCTTGACCTGTTGGAAGGTAGCGGGCGAGCGCTCGAGAACGAGCAGCATCTGCCGCTCCCATTCGCGGCGAAGTTCAGAATGTTCTTGGTTCACGGTTCCCCAGGTCGCCGAAGCGAGCCCACTCCTATTCTTACAGGATCGGCACGATTTCCCCAAGTCTTTATACGGACGGGGATTGGCGAAGAAAGTAGTTTCGGAAGCGTTGCTCTAAGTCACGGTCGGGCAAGGACTCCCGGCACGCTCGACGGGCCTCGGCGACGAACTCGGGACGGATCGACGCAACACGCTCTCGGGCTTCAGGTCGTGCCGTCGCGCCGCGTGGCTCCGACCTGAGGACGCATTTGGGGCGATCGACCCGGTCGGCCTCGCCTCCTCGGCCCCCGTCAGCGACGGGGGCGGGTCTCGATGAGGGCTTGGACGACCCCCGGGTCGGCCAACGTCGTCGTGTCCCCGAGGTCTTCGAGTTGACCTTCAGCCAACTTTCGAAGGATCCGACGCATGATTTTCCCGGAGCGGGTTTTCGGAAGCCCGGGGGCGACGTGGACGACCTCGGGCGCCGCGAACGCCCCGATGACCTTGCGGACCACCGCCACGAGTTCCGGGACGAGGTTCGGTCCCGGCACGGCCCCCGACTTGAGAAGGACGTAGGCGTAGATGCCCTGACCTTTGATCGGGTGCGGCATGCCGACGACCGCCGCTTCCACCACTTCGGGGTGGGTGACGAGCGCGCTTTCGACTTCCGCGGTTCCGATCCGGTGCCCGGAGACGTTGAGGACGTCGTCGACGCGACCGGTGATCCAATAGTAGCCGTCCTTGTCGCGGAACGAGCCGTCTCCCGTGAAGTACTTGCCCGGAAAGCGGGAGAAGTACGTGTCGCGGAACCGGGCGTGGTCGCCCCACACCGTGCGCATCATCCCGGGCCATGGGAACCCGATGCAGAGGTTCCCCGCGACCCCGTTTTGCTCGAGGAGGGTCCCCGCGTCGTCGACGAGGCAGGGGCGAACACCGGGAAGGGGCAAGGTCGCCGAGCCGGGCTTGAGCGGTGTGGCGCCGGGAAGGGGGGCGATGAGAATCCCGCCGGTCTCGGTTTGCCACCACGTATCGACGATCGGGCGCGTGCCGTCTCCGACGGTCTTGTGGTACCAGAGCCACGCTTCCGGATTGATGGGCTCGCCGACGGAGCCCAAGAGTCTCAGCGAGCGCCGATGGGCCTGCGTGACGAACGCGTCGCCTGCGGCCTGCAATGCGCGGATCGCGGTCGGAGCGGTGTAGAACACCGTGACCGCGTGACGGTCGACGACGTCCCAGAAGCGTCCCGCGTCCGGATACGTCGGCACTCCTTCGAACATGAGTGTCGTGGCGCCGTTGCAGAGAGGTCCGTAGACGACGTAGGAATGCCCGGTGACCCAGCCGACGTCGGCGGTACACCAAAACACGTCGCCCGGCTTCCAATCGAACACCATGCGGTGCGACCACGACGCGTGCAGCAGATAGCCGCCCGTCGTGTGAAGAACGCCCTTCGGTTTCCCCGTGGATCCCGACGTGTAGAGGATGAAGAGGGGATCCTCGGCTCCGGTGTCTTCCGGGGCGAGATGGTCGGAGATCTGCGGGGCCGCGATTTCATCGTGCCACCAACGGTCGCGGTCGGCGTCGAAGGCCACGGCGGCCCCCGTGCGTCGCAGGACGACGACCCGCTTCACCGTCGGTGCGTCGGCGAGCGCCGCGTCGGCCAACTTCTTCAGTTCGACGGCGCGTCCGCCACGCAAGCCCTGATCGGCGGTCACGAGCAGGGTCGCGCCCGCGTCGTTCAGACGGTCGCGAAGACTTTCCGAAGAGAAGCCTCCGAAGACGACCGAATGAATCGCCCCGATACGTGCGCACGCGAGCATCGCCACCGCCGCTTCGGGGACCATCGGAAGGTAGATGCACACGCGATCGCCGCGTCGGACGCCGTTGCGAATGAGGACTTGGGCGAAGCGACAAACGTCCTTCAAGAGTTCCGAATAGGTGATGCGGCGGACGTCCTTCGGATCGTCGCCTTCCCAAAGGATCGCGACGCGGTCGCCGTTCCCGGCCGCAACGTGGCGATCGAGGCAGTTCTCGGAGACGTTCACGACGCCGTCTTCGAACCAACGGATCTTCGGTTCGGAGAAATTCCAATCGAGGACCCGCGTGAAGGGCCGACGCCAGTGCAGCGTGGTGCGCGCGAGCTCGCCCCAATAGTGCTCGGGGTCGTCGACGCTGGCCGCGTGAAGGCGCTTCCACGCGTCGAGGGAGGGGACGTGGGCGTCCGCAGCGAAGGCGGCGGGAGGATGAATGACGATGCCCTGATCGTGACTGGCGGAGGAAGACGGTTGGGTCATGGGGTCGTCGGCGCGGCGGAAAGCCGCGTCGCCTCGGCGAGAACGGAAGGAGGAACCACGGCGCTTTCGGCCGCGAGAAGTTGATCGAGTTGCGCCACGCTCGACGCTCCGACGATGACCGAACTCACCGTCGGCCGCGAGAGGAGCCATCGGAGTGCGAGTGTCGCCGGTGGAATGCCGGCCGCCGCGGCGACCGCGACGAGGGCGCGTGTCCGTGCGATCTGGTCCGGTTCGAGAAACCGACGCAGGAACATCGCGTTGTCGGGGTGGCTTCCGCGGGTTCCCGACGGAATGCCGTCGAGATATTTGCCCGTCAGCGCTCCGCCCGCGAGCGGCGAGAAGGGCAGGATGCCGAGCCCGAGTTCCAAGCACGCGGGAACGACTTCTCGTTCGATCGAGCGATCGAGAAGGTTGTGGCAGGGTTGATCGGAGATCGGCCCTTCACGGCCGTTCGCCCGCGCGAACGCGCAGGCTTTTTGCAACGCGTCGGCGGGCCACATGCTCGTGCCCCAATGGAGAATCTTCCCCGCCGAAATGAGGTCGTCCATCGTGCGGACGACTTCTTCGATCGGAGTCTCCGGATCGTACCGATGGCACTGATAGAGATCGAGGTGGTCGGTGCCGAGACGCCGCAGCGAGGCGTCGATCGACGCACGCACGTGCTTGCGGGACAGTCCTTTTTCGTAGACACCCGCGCCCATCGGGAAAAACACTTTGCTCGCGAGTACGAAGGAGTCGCGGGGAACGTCGGCGAGCCAACGCCCCCACGCCGTCTCCGCTTCGCCTTGGCCGTAGACGTCCGCGGTGTCGAGGAACGTGACGCCCGCATCGAGTGCGCGTCGCAGCGCCCGCTCGCCTTCGGCATCGCGCGTGGTGACGTTGAGCCAGGCGCCGAGGGCGATCGTGCTCACCTTCAGTCCGCTTCGCCCGATGTTCCGATATTCCATGGTGGGGGGATTCTAGACGCCCGGTGCGGGTTTGCGACGCCTTGCGAGGACCTAAGATGCCCCCATGCCGATCTGGGATATCCTCGCCGAACGCACCCGCAAGACGCCCGATGCCCGCGCGGTCGTCGACGGAGCACTGGAACTGTCGTGGGCGGAGTTCTTCGAGCGCGCCTCCCGTCTCGGCCAAGGTCTTCGAAGCCTCGGGATTCGACCGGGCGACCGCGTCGCCGTCATCGGCTGGAATTCGCACCGATTCCTCGAAGCGTACTTCGCGGCGGCGGGCATCGGCGCCATTTTGAATCCTCTCAATCTGCGTGAGTCGTCCGCGGCCCTCGCCGCGATCCTCGGCGATTCGGGCAGTACGCTCGTCCTCGCGGACGCCGAGTTCGTTCCGACGATCCTCGAAGCGCGGCGGCTCGGTGCCCCGGTGCGGACGCTCGTGGTCGGAGGCGGTGTCGCGAGCCCCGCGGAGGACGGCGTCGCGCTCGTGGCGTGGGAAGCGCTCTTGGCGGCGTCGCGGTCGACGCTCGACGACCCGCATCCGACGGGAGCGTCGACGGTCGCGCATCTCTACTTCACGAGCGGCACCACCGGGCGCGCGAAGGGCGTCATGTTGACGCACGGCAACGTCGAAAGCCACGCGCGGGCCGCGGTCGCCGAACTCGGCTTGTCGTCGTCGGACACGTGGGGCCATATCGCACCGCTGTTCCACTTGGCGGACGCATGGGCGACCTTCGCGATGACGATCGCCGGAGGAACGCATGGATGCGTCCCGCGCTTCGACCCCGTTCCCGTCCTCGATGCGCTGTCGACGAACGTCACCATCACGAATCTCGTCCCGGTGATGCTCAACGCGCTCGTCAAGGATCCGACGATCGAAGGGCGAAGATTCCCGAAGCTTCGTCGCATCCTTTCCGGAGGAGCGCCGATCGCCCCCACGCTCGTTCGACGCATCATGGACGTCTTCGGTGCGGAGTACGTGAACACCTACGGTATGACGGAGACGAGTCCGTACCTCACGTTGTCGCTGCCGACGCCGGATGTCCTGCGGCTTTCTTCCGACGAGCAGTTCGCCTACCGAGCCATGACGGGCCGTCCGTTCCTCGGCGTCGATCTTCGCGTGGTCCGTTCGGACGGAACCGAAACGGCCCGCGACGGCGTCGAGGTGGGCGAGATCGTGGTGCGCGGACCGACCGTGACGCCCGGCTATTGGGAGCGTCCCGATCTCACCGAAGCGGCGTTCGTCGACGGGTGGTTGAAGACGGGCGATCTCGCGGTGCGCGAACGCCTCGGCTGGATCAACATCGTCGATCGCGCGAAGGACATGATCATCACGGGCGGCGAGAAGGTGTATTCGACCGAAGTCGAAGCGGCCGCCTGGAGCCATCCCGCCGTGCTCGAAGCCGCGTGCTTCGGACGCCCGTCGGAAACGTGGGGCGAAGAGGTCGTCCTCGCCGTCGTTCCGCGTCCCGGTTGCGATCTTCGCGTCGACGATCTGCTCGATCACCTGCGGCAACGTCTTTCGTCGTGGAAGGTTCCGAAGGCCGTCGTTCCGCTCGACGCGTTGCCGAAGACGGGATCCGGGAAGATCTCGAAGCAACGTCTGCGGGAGTCATGGGGGAAGGCGTAGAATCGGGCCGCATGTCGGACGCACGCCATCCTCTCGACGCCGGGCAGGCGCGCGCCCTCGCGATGGAGGGAGCGGGCCCGGTTCTCGTTCGCGGAGGTCCGTCGTCGGGTCGCACGGCCCTCGCCCTCGCGCGGGTCGAAAAGTCCGTCCTCCAATCGTCCTTCGTGCCGGAGCGCACGTTGGTGCTGTGTGCCGGTCCGCTTTCGGCCGCCTGTTTCCGTCGTCGGCTCGTCGACGCCGTCGGTGACGTGACGGCTTCGGTGGTCGTTTCCGACTTCGCCGGTTTGTGCCGATCGTTGCTCGCCGCCGCGGACATTCCCGCGCGTCCCGTGCCCGACATGTTTCGCGAGGGCTTTCTCCTCGACGCGATCGAAGTCGTGCGTCGTCGCGGCGCCCGCGCCGCCCTCGAACGTTCGCCCACCTTCATCGCGGACGAGATCGCGCAGGTCGTGAAGGGACGCGCCCTCGGCGACCGCCGTACGTATCTCGACGTCGAACGCGGAGGGCGCTTCCGTCCCCTCGACGTCCGCGATCGCGAAACGTTGCACGACGTCTATCTCGAATACCAAAAGCGTCTCGACGCCGCGGGGTACGTCGACGCCGAAGACCTTCCGATCCGCGGCATGAAGGCGCTCGACGGGGGAGCCCAACCCGGGTACGACCTCGTCGTGATCGACGACGGCCAGTTCCTCTCCCGCGCGTCGCTTCTGCTCGGTCGCGCCCTTGCGCAACCGGGGGACCGCGTGATGCTTCTTCTCGACGAATCGTCGCGGCCCCACCCGTTGGGATTTCCGATGCGCGAAGCCGGACTCGAAGTCGCGGGCCGCAGTCTCGAACTCGTCGGAGCGAAGCGCGTCGATCCCGCGTTGACCGCGTTCGTCGACGCGATGCATCGAGCCGAAGAGGACGGCGCACCGGCGCCGATCGCGGACGTCGACGTGATCGAACGCGTCGCGGTGCCCGAATTCCTCGAACAGTTCTCGGCGGCCTCACGCATCGTGAAGCAATGGATGGCCGCCGGGATGAAGGCCGCGTCGATCGCGGTGGTCACGCGGCACACGCGGGATCTCGCCGCGGCCGCGGCCGCGTTGCGCGCTCAGGGGATCCCCGCGACGGGCGCCGAGGACCCCGAGCGTTTCGCCGTGCGCGAAGGGGTCGCCTTGCTCGACGTGGACGACATCCGCGGCTTGCGCTTCGACGGTGTGGTCGTCGTCGGTGTCAACGACGGGACGTGGCCCGACGTCCGCTCGGTGGACGTCGCCGATCGTTTCGCCGACCGTCGTCGCCTGCGCGTCGCCGCATCCCGGGCGGACGTCCGCCTCGCCATCGTGCACGAGGCGGGACGCCTCTCGCCCTTCATCCCGCCTCTCAAGCCTCCGGCGGCTTAACGCGGAGCGCGTGTCCCGGGCAGGACGCGCGTCTGCCACTTCCGTTTGTACTCGCGAACGGCGTCGGTTTCCGCGGGCGCCGCTTCCGGCGGGTACGGGTATTCCGTCATGCCGACGAAAGGCAACGGCTCGAGCGTCGCGGGATGGGCCGTGTGGGGGTCCATGTCCTTGCACCACCCGTAGGTGTCGAGGATCACCGTGCGCGTCGCGCCTTTCGACGGTCCGTCCGGGACGTCGAACGCGAGAGCGATTTCTTCGCCTCCGCCGAAGACGACGGAGCGATCGTCGACGTCGGTCAACAACTCGCGAACGTCGCCGAATCGCGTGAACGTTCCGGCGAGCGTCTTGAACGGAAACTGGGGATCGCGAATCTGATAGTCGTAGAGTCGCGGCGCCCGTCCGTCCGGCGAGTACTCGCGCGGGTAGCCGGAGAATCGAAGTTCGGCCCACGCCGCGTCCTGCGTGCGGACGGTCATCGCGGTCGACGGCATCGGTCGGAACAACGTCAGGCGATCGACGTAGGCTTCCTGATTCGTGCGTAGTCGCAGACGGCCCGTCAACGCCGTCGGCAGCGTACCGAGCGGTAGCGTCATCGTTCGCGGAAGGCCGGCGGGGTAGCCCGCTTCGGTGTGCAGCACCGCCCACGATCCATCCGCGGTTTCCACGTCGACCGACATCGCTTCGAGGCGGACGCCCGCTTGCCACGCGGCCACGTTGATGTGCGAATACGGGTATTCGACCCATCCGTCGAGCGCCATCACGACGTCGGTCGTTCCGGCGGCCTCCCGCAGCGGCGCACCGAAGTCGAAGGTGAACGTGGTCGGTTCCGCGTATCCGAGGAAACGCGGGTCCGGAACGGCCGCCGCGTAACGACGGTCGATCGTCCCGACTTCTTTCAGCACATCGCGTCCGCGTCCGTCGGTGGCGGCGACGGGGAACATGCGCGGTCCGACGAGGAACAGCGTGCCGTCGGGAGCCTTGCCGCTCACCGCCATGCGTTCGTCGGGCAGGACTTCCGTCCCTTCCGGGTGATCGACGACGAGAAGCTTCGCCTTGTCGATCCAACAGGCTTCTTCGAACGGTTCGTGGATGCGGAATTCGTAACGACCGTCCTTCGGCACGACGGGGGGCGGAACCACCACGAGTTCGGTCGGATCCGGAGGCGCGAAGGTGTCGGGTGCCACCCAGAAGCCGAGTCCTCCGGTACCGAGGAAGTCGGTGATGCACGCGAAGCGTTCGCCGTCCCACACGAAGAGGATGGGACACGACGATCCCTTGCGTTGGAACTCTTCGAACGTCTTGACTTGATTGCCCGGAACCGGACCTTCGTTCTGAAGCACGTCGTCCGGCCACGTGATGCGGACGTAGTCGGCCTGTCCGACGCCGCCCATGCCGAACACCAACGGAACGAGCGCCGCTCCGGGGCCCGCGTCGTTGGTGCGCATTTCGCGGACGCGCGTCGTTCCGCCCGCGGTGACTTCGACGCGTGCGCCGACGCCGCCCGTGTTCGCACGCGTCTGTCCGGGTTCGAGGCGTCCCGTGAGACGCACGCCGAGTCCGCGATTGTCGGTCTTCGGCGGCGCGAGAAATCGTACCGAACCGCCGACGCCCGCGATCCACGACACGCCCGGGCCGTCGCCGAGCGGAGCCGCGAGAAGGACCGAGGCGACGGAGGCCGCACCGGGAGCGTCGGCGACGAGCACGGGCGCGCCACCGCGTCCGGGAACGTCGGCGATCCAACCGGAGCCGCGGGGCACGAGCGCGGTCGCCCCGGCTTCGGTCGCGAGCAGAAGATCGTCTTCGCCGTCGAGATCGACGTCGGCGAGGCGGAACGCGGACACCGTGGCCGGACCGCTCGTGCGCTTCGGTGTGACGGGATTGAAGGTGAGACGGAACGGCCCCGATCGCGTGTGGAGATGGGCGCCCATCGCGCCGTCGTCGGTGAGCCAAGCGATGTCCTGCCGACCGTCGCCGTTCAGATCGGAAACCGCCGCTTGGCGGATGCCGCCGAGGGTCGTCGCGTTGGCACGCGTGGTGGCGTCGACGAAGCGCAGCAGGCGATCGTTGCGCAAAAGACGCAGACCGAACGAGCCCGTGACGAGGAGGTCCCCGTCGCCGTCACCGTCGAGATCCGCGGCCATCACGTGGCGCGCCCCCGCGGGGAGGGCGGGAAGAGCGGGAGGAACGAACGTGCCGACGAGCGCGGAGTCGGGGAGGACGGGAGTGAACACCGCGTCGCGGCGGTTCAGGAAGACGCGGAGTCCGGAGGATTCCGTGAGCCCGACGACGTCGAGATCGGAATCCTGATCGATGTCCGTCCACGTCGCCGCCACGAACGTCGTGCCGGGTGAGTTCGGGAAGTCGGCGGCCGAAAAGCGTGTGCCGTCGCCCGAGAGGTAGCGCAGCGCGCCGTCCACGACGGCGAGGAGATCCGTGTCGCCGTCGTTGTCCGCATCGGCGGGAATCAGCCCGCTCGGGTTGCCGTCGATCGTCGCGACGACGGATTCGCGGGGCGAGGTTTCCGTCGCGTCGATCGCGACGAGTTCCGCACCTCGCGAGACGAGGACGCGCGGCGTCCCGTCGCGGCGGAAGAACGCCGCGGCGCGCAGGACGCCGGGGATTTCCGTCGCGGTCGCGAGCGCCGTCCCCGACGCGGGGGCGTCGATGCGCGGAAGCGTGACGTCGGGCGTACGGACCGCTTCGCCGAGGCGCCCGAGTTCGGTGTAGACGATGCGGACGAGCGAGCCCGTCTGTGATTCGGTGAAGGCTTTGAAGACGGCGAGTGCACGGCCTCCGTCGTCGTTGCCCGTGCGTCGGCGGAATCCGGCGATGGCGTAGTGCGCCGACGCGAGATGCGTCTCGCCTTCGAGTGCGCGGTCGAGGAGCGCGATCGCCTTCTCGGGATCCCGATCTCCGATCAACGTCGCCAAGAAGTAGAGCGCGGTGGGGTCCTCGGGCGCGCGTTCGAGGGCGGCTTTGAAATCGCGCTCGGCTTCTTCCGCGCGACCGAGATGCTTCATCAGGACGCCGCGGAGGAACCAAGGCTCCGGACGTCGCCCGTCGAGTTCGATGGCTCGACCGCAGGCGGCGATGCACGGGGCATG